>JANYDZ010000113.1 GCA_025363375.1 Hyphomicrobiales bacterium | reverse complement strand
GCAATATCTGGTGCACTGAAAACGCCGCGAACAAGATCGGCTGCATGTCGGCGGCGGGCGCGATGATTGGCGAATTCGACATTCCCACGCCCGCGAGCGGCGCGCGCTGCATTCTGGCGTGGCCCGACGGCAGGTTGTTTTTCACGCAATACGACGCGAGCCTGATCGGCGAGGTCATTGTGCAATAGGGTTCGGCGCGGCGTCGGGCGACGCAACGAAGCAGGGAGACGTGGATGAACTCGCGCACAGGACCGTTCAAAAGAAGCATTCGCGCAATTGCCTCGATGGTCGCGATCGCCGCCGCGTGGCAAACGGGGGCGTTGGCTCAAACACCGGCGGCGCGCTGGCCGGACAAACCGGTCAAGCTTATCGTCTCGATCGCCGCGGGCAGCGTCACCGATATCGTCATGCGATACGCCGCCAATGAACTGGCTCCGCGCCTCGGCCAGCAATTCGTCATTGAGAACAAGGGCGGCGCGAGCGGTATTCTGGCGGCGCAGTCCTGCGCAACGGCGCCGCCGGACGGCTATACGCTGTGCGTCGTCTATCACAGCACGCTGTCCTACAATCCCCTGCTGTTCAACAAGCTTCCCTACGACGCGGACAAGGATTTTTCACCGGTCACACGGCTGTTCTTTCTGGTCGAAGGCATGGCGGTGTCCAACGCCTCGGGCGTGCGGTCGGTCGCCGATCTCGCGCGGAAGGCGAAAGCGGATTCGTCCGGCCTTAATTTTGGCACGCTCGGGCAGGGTTCGTTTCCTGAATTGGTGCTGAAATGGTTGAACAACCAATGGGGCGCCGATATCGCCGCCGTGCCGTATCGCGGCGGCGGTCCCATTGCCCAGGCGTTGGCCGCCGGCGATTTGCAGGTTGGCAACATGGGCCTCGGCAATTTCGCGCCGCTGGCGCAGGCGGGACAGTTGAAGCTGATCGCCGTCATGTCGCCCAAGCGGTCGGCGTTGATCCCGGACGTTCCGACCTTCGCCGAGGCGGGATTGGGTGATTTTCCGGCGCGCGGCTGGTGGGGGCTCGTCGCGCCGGCGGGCGTGCCGCGCGCGATCATAGACAAGGCGAACGCCGAATTCGTCAAGCTCTTCAACGAGCCGAAATTCGGCGCGTTCCTCGAGGCGCAGGCGACCGTCGCCGCGACGACGACGCCGGACGAATTCGCGGCCTTCGTCGCGCAGGACAGGGAAATCGCGGCGGGGCTGATCAAGCTGGCCAACACGCCGCGCGCGGACTTCAAGCCCGATTAGGCGCTCGGGCCGGCGCCGTTTCCCGCCAGTCTCTCCCGCGCCGTGCCGCCCGCGACAAATGCGTTGACGCACAACGCCTTTGTGGCTACCTCTGACGACCCGTGCGCGGCGCGCGGTTCAGCGTGTAGCGCATGGCCTAACGCAACAAAAAAGCGGATGGAAATCAACCATTTGCGACAATGAAGGTTCCGTCGTCGCGCTGGTGAGCGACCAGGTTCAGGGTCCGCTGTGGGCCGGCAGGAGGGGAAGAGCGTTTATGACGATGACCACGTTGAAAGAGAACGCGGCCACGGCCGATGGCGACATCAAGATCAAGATTCGCAATCTTTACAAGATTTTTCAGACCAAAAAGGGTCCGTTCACGGCGCTCGAGAACATCAACCTCGATATTCCCACCGGCTGTTTCTTTATGATCGTCGGCCCTTCGGGCTGCGGCAAGACGACCCTGCTGCGCATTCTTGCGGGCCTTGATGAACATACGTCCGGCACGCTTGAAATCGCCAGGCCGGCCAAAGACCGCCCCGGCAATTCCATGGTGTTCCAGGGCGATTCGCTGTTCCCCTGGATGACCGTGTGGGACAACGCCGCCTACGGGCTTTCCATGCGTGGTCTACCGCGGGCGCAAATCAAGGACGTCGTCGGCCATTATCTCAACCGCACAGGCCTTTCAAAATTCCACGATCTGTATCCCCATCAACTCTCCGGCGGCATGCGCCAGCGCGTCTCGATCGCCCGCTGCTTCGCCAACGATCCCGACATTCTCCTGATGGACGAACCCTTCTCCGCGCTCGATGAACAGAACAAGGTTCTGTTGCAGGAAGAACTGCTGCGCATTTGGGAAGAGACGCGCAAGACCGTCATGTTCATCACCCATTCCGTCGATGAAGCCGTGACGCTCGGCGACAAGATCATGATCATGACCGCGCATCCGGGCAAAACCAAAATCATGGTCGATGTGCCTTTCGAGCGTCCGCGCGGCGTTCTCGAATTGCGCGCCCGCCCGCAATATGGCGAACTCGTTTACAACATCTGGGGCTACCTCAAGGACGAGGTGCAACGCGCCCGCGCGCTGGACGAAGGGAGAGACTCGTGACCGAAGCTGTTCAGACTTCTCCAAAAAGCGAAATCCGCGTGGCCCGCGCGCCAACGCGGCTTGGCGGCGGTCTCAGCCGCGAAGCCGCCGAACGCCTGATGAACCTCATCTCGCCGGTGTTCCTCATCGGCCTCTGGGAAATCGCGGCGCAAGTCGGGTTCATCGACGTGCGCTTTTTCCCGCCGCCGTCAAAGATCTTCAAGGTCATGTGGACCATGATTGAAAATGGACTGCTCGTGAAACACGTCATGGCGAGCCTGACGCGTCTGTTCTGGGGCATTCTCTATGGCGGCATTCCCGCCCTGATCCTCGGCGTGTCCATGGGCCTCTACCGCAATCTGCGCATGATCATCGAGCCGGTGATTTCCGCGACCTACCCGATCCCCAAGAGCGCCATCCTGCCGCTGATCCTGCTTATCTTCGGCCTTGGCGAAGCCTCGAAAATCGTCATGGTCGCGACCGGCGTCTTCTACCCCATCCTGATCAACTCGATGGCGGGAGTGCTGGAAATCCCCAAGGTCCACTTCGACGTGAGCCGCAATTTTGGCGCCGGCAAGCTCCAGACCTTCCGCACCGTGGCGCTCCCCGGCGCCTTGCCGCTGATCATGACCGGCGTAAAGCTCGGCGTCGGCCTCGGCCTCGTGCTCATCGCCATCGCCGAAATGGTCGGCGCCAAAAGCGGTCTTGGCTACATGATCTGGAACGCGTGGGAAATTCTCTCGGTCGAGACCATGTATGTAGGCCTCATCACCATCGCCGCGCTCGGCCTCTTTTTCACGCTCGCGCTCAATGAAATCGAACGCATGATCGTGCCGTGGCGCGCCGCGCGCTGACTTTGCGCGGCGGCGGGAACCCGCGCCGCCTCCAGGAGATAATTAAGGAATGACAGCGGCGGAAGCGACGACGACCGACGGTTACGCCGCTTTCCGCTTTCGTGATTTCCGATTGCACTGCGCCGCGCGTTTCATCATGGGCATCGCGCTCTCGATGCAGGCGGTCGCCATCGGCTGGTACATTTATTCAGTCACCAAAAGCCCGCTGGCTCTCGGCATAACGGGCCTCTCGACTTTTCTGCCGGTGGTGTTCCTGGCGCTGTTCACCGGCCATGTCGCCGATTCCTACAACCGCCGCGTCATTGTCACGGTCTGCTTTTCCGTTTTCGCGCTGGCTTCCCTCGGACTGCTGTTTCAGGTGCTCCGGAGCGTCTCCGACCCCACGTGGATCTACGTCTTCACCCTGCTTGGCGGCGCGGCGCGCGCCTTCGCCAATCCCGCGGCGCAAGCGCTGACGCCAAACGTCGTGCCCAAGGAACATTTCGCCAACGCGGTGACCTGGTATTCATCCGCGTGGTCGGCCTCGCGCATCGTCGGCCCCGCCATTGGCGGCTTGCTTTATATAGCCGGTCCCGCCGTGCCCTTCACGGTGATCTTCGTCTGTTTCGCCGTCGCGACCGTATGCGTGTTCAGCATCTCGACATCGGGCTCCGCGGCGAAAAGCGGACGCGGACCCATTACATGGGAGACGCTCAGCGCCGGCCTCACTTTCATCTGGTCGCGCAAGGTGCTGCTCGGCGGCATCTCGCTCGATCTTGTGGCCGTGCTGTTCGGCGGCGCCGTCGCGCTGTTGCCCGTGGTCGCGCAGGACATCCTGCATGTCGGTCCCTGGGGCCTGGGCCTGCTGCGCGCCTCGCCCGCGGTCGGCGCCATTCTCATGGGCGCGGCGCTGGCGCACTGGCCGATCGCGGGCGGCGCGGGCAAGAAGATGCTGATCGCCGTCGGCGTCTATGGCCTCGCCACAGTCCTGTTCGGCTTGTCGCAAAATTTGTTTCTTTCGATGGCCATGCTCGCCATCGTCGGCGGCTCCGATCAAATCAGCGTGGTCGTGCGCCACACCATGGTGCAAGCGGAGACGCCGGACGAAATGCGGGGCAGGGTCGCGGCGGTGAACTCCATCTTCATCAGCGGTTCGTCGGATCTCGGCGAATTTGAATCCGGCGCCACGGCGGCATGGTGGGGCACGGTGCCCGCCATCGTCTTCGGCGGGATTGCGACCCTCGGTTTCGCCGCGCTCTGGGGCGTGGTTTTCCCGGCGCTCAGGAATCGCGATAAGCTGGTTGAAAATTAGCGCGTTGAATTGCGAGGTCCCATGCAAACCACAAGACGCGATCTCGTCGTCGGCGGCGCGGCGTCGACACTGCTGTCCACGGCAACGCGCGCGCAAACCGCGTGGCCCAGCCAGCCCGTCAAAGTCGTCGTCACACAGGCCGCCGGCGGCACGCCGGACATCGTTTGCCGCATGGTGATGGAGCGCCTCTCGAAGGCGCTTGGACAGCAGATATTCATTGAGAACAAGCCCGGCGCCGGCAATGTCATCGGCGCGCAGGCCGCCGCCCGCGCCGCGCCCGATGGCTACACCCTGCTATGGTCCACGGCGGCCTCGCTCATCACCAATGTCTTCACCGTGAAGGCGCTGCCCTATGAGCCGAAAAAGGATTTCGTCAATATTGTCCGCGCGGCGAAGGGCCCGTTCATCGTTGTCGCGCATCCCAGCCTGCCCGCCGACAACCTGCGGGAACTGATCGCCTTGGCGAAGTCCAAACCCGGCGCGCTCAGCATCGCCACCGACGGTCCGCGCAATTTCTCCGGCCTCGTCGCCGCGTGGCTCAACAAGACCGCGGGGATCGACATCAAGCAGGTGCCTTACGCGACCATGCCGCAGGGCATACAGGACACGATTGCCGGGCGGCTTGAACTCGCGGTGCTGGCGATCCCCAGCGCCGGCCCGCAGATGGCGGCGGGCAAGTTGAAGCCCATCGGCGTCACCTCGGCGCAACGCGCGCCCGGCTATGAAACCGCCACGCCGATCGCCGAAACGCTGCCCGGCTTCGACTTTTACGGTTGGCTCGGCGTCGCCGCGCCCGCCGGCGTGCCGCGCCCGATCCTGGAGCGGCTGAACGCCGAGATCGGCAAAATCCTGGAGGACAAGGAGTTTGCCGAACCGCTGGCGAAGATCGGCTTCTACTCGCTGGGCGCGGCGTCGCTGGAGAAGGCGGCGGCGGAGGTGAACGCGGAGTTCGATGTGTGGAAGAAGGTGGTGACGGAAATTGGATTGGAGCCGGAGTGACGTTTTTTGCCACTTGTCGGAACCGCTCCGCGCCTTTGGCGCGCAAAAGAGGCGGAGGAGGCCCGCTTCTACGTCTCGGTGATACCGGGTTCTTTGATCGGTGCCGGCGCGGGCCTGCCCATGGATTCGCCCTCGGGACCGGCCGGTTCGGTTTCTGTCGTCGCCTTAACGCTTGCGGACACGCCCGTCATGGCCAGTATGGCCACTTCGATGGCCCCAGGCGATCAAATCTGCGCCGAACACGACCCCGAGCTTGCCGAAATCGCCAAAATCAATATACTTGAGCGTGGAAACGGCCGGCATCTGGCGGATGTAGGTTCAGGAAACTCTATTAGACGGGTGCCAAAGTCCATCTGGAGAATGTCGGATTACACAGGGGGGCTAGATGCGTTATCCTCACTTCGCCTTCACGGCACTCGTCAGTTTCGTTTTGGGCGTCGGCACGAATTTATTCGCGCGAGCCCAGACTTGGCCTGTCCGGCCGATCAAACTCATCGTGTCAACGGGCCCCGGCTTCGCTCCCGACATTATGGCGCGTCTTACAGCGGACAGATTGTCCCGCGCGCTTGGTAAACAAGTGTATATTGAAAACATCCCTGGCGCGGCGGGAGTGATTGGCGCCCAAGCGGCGGCACGCGCCGCACCCGACGGGTATACGCTTTATTTCGCCCCTGCATCCGCGTTGGTTTTCAATCAATTTCTCTACAAGACGCTTCCTTACGATGCCAGCCGCGACTTTACGCCCGTGGCCATGATTTGTGACCGCAGTCCGTTCGCTGTTGTCGCGGTTCCGGCGCTTCCCGTAAAAAATCTGTCTGATCTCATTGCGTACGGAAAGGCCAATCCGGGAAAACTGTCTTATGCAGTGGATGTCTCCAGTGGATTTCAGGTCGCGATTGGAAGGCTTTTGAACAAACGCGGTGGCCTCGATATGGCGGAAGTTTTGTACAGGTCTACGGCGCAGATGCTGCAGGAGACGACCTCCGGGCAACCCCAGATCGCGATAAGTTCGCTGACCGTGTCGAATCCGTTGGTAGATGACGGTCGGCTGCGCCGCTTGGCTATAAGTTCGCAAGTACCCTTTCCCGGAATTGAATCACCCCCGATCGCACAAACTTTACCCGGGGTTAACGTCGATGGCTGGTTTGCGATCGTCGCGCCGCGAGGAACGCCTGAACTTATTATCCGTAAGCTCAATGCAGAGATCGCCCAGATTCTTAAAGATGAAGAGATAATTCAAAAACTCACATTTTTTGGGCTCGCTACGAGCGGCGCGGGAACGCCGGAGACAACCGGAGATTTCATCCGTGCAGAGGCGGCGCGTTGGGAAAACTATGCTCGGGAACTCGACATTCAGGCCGAGTAGGAAACCAAATGG
This sequence comes from Hyphomicrobiales bacterium, assembly GCA_025363375.1. Classification (GTDB taxonomy): domain Bacteria; phylum Pseudomonadota; class Alphaproteobacteria; order Rhizobiales; family Beijerinckiaceae; genus Terripilifer. Next base: position 3,205 of record JANYDZ010000113.1, on the reverse strand, counting down.
TTGGTGCTTGCGCGTTAAAACGTCAAAACCGAAATCTCAGCTGAAATTCGGCGTCGCGCCGCCAACCGTGCCTGGATCGACCTTGACGCCCGGGCCAATGGTCGAGGACACGGCTATGCGGTTGATATAGGCTTATGCGTATCCCGGTGTGAGGAGTCTCCATCAAGACCGTAGCCTTGCTGCGCGCCTTTGGCGCGCAAAAGAGGCGGAGGAGGCCCGCTTCTACGTCTCGGTGATACCGGGTTCTCCGCTCGGCGCCGGCGCGTCCCGAGAATATCGCTACCCCAAAAACCCCCTCACGGCCGCCACCTGCGCTATGGCTCCATCGCACGGAATCACCGCTCCTGTCATGCACGTCGACATATCCGACACCAGAAACACCAGCGTCTTCGCGATATCCTCGGGTTCCGCCGCCCTGCGCAGCGGAAGGCGTCCTTCAACGTCCTTCCAGAACTCTTCGCCGAAGCGCATCAACCTCGGCGTTTTTACAAAACCGGGCGCAACCGCGTTGATGCGCACATTGCGCGGTCCAAATTCATGCGCGGCGCATTCGACGAGGTGATGCAGCGCGGCTTTGGCGGTGCCGTAGGCGACCTGTCCCGCGATTGACTGCAATCCCGCGAAGGAACCGATGAAAGCCATTGCGCCGCCGCCGCGCCTGGCCAACATCTCGCCGCCAATCTGCATTGCCAGGTATGCGTGGCGCAGCACGATGTCGAATTGCCAGTCCCAGGCCGCGTCGTCGATTTGCTCGAACGGTCCGTTCTTCGCCATGCCGACGATGTCGACGACGCCGTGGAGATCGGCGCCGAACAGATCGTGCGCCCGCGCAAAGACGCGTTCGACCTCCACACGCTTCGTCACGTCGGCGACGACGGCTTCGCTCGCGACATCGTGTGCGATCGCCTCGGCGCGCCCGCGGTCGTTGTCGACGCAAAGGACGCGCGCGCCCAGGCCGCGCAGCGCGCGGCACGTCGCGGCGCCGATGCCCTGACCCGCGCCGATGACCACGCAACCGCGTCCGCGCATATCCAGCGATTTGAGGATGTCGTCGGCGCAAGCAATCCTGATATCCTCCATGGCAAGACCTTACTTATGACGGTTGCAAATGTCTCAACCGGCGCGCGGACCCGGTCCAATTTCAATTCATATTCGCCTTCGCCCGCGATGCAAATTGCAGCGCTTGAACATGTGGTTCTCCCGAATTGGGTTGCGGGCGGAACAACACGGCTTTCGATCAACGGAAAAAATCGGTCGCCTCCACCAGCTTCCGCACGGTCCCCGGTTCGCTCGTCGCGTGTCCCGCGTCCGGTACGATCTCGAGCTTCGAGCCTTCCCACGCGCGGTGCAACTCATAAGCCGTCGTCGGCGGCGTCACCACGTCGTAGCGGCCTTGCACGACGATCCCCGGCAATCCCGCGAGTTTGTGCATATTCGCAAAAATCTCGCCCTCCGGCAAAAACGTGTCGTGCGCAAAATAATGTGTCTCGATGCGCGCCAGCGCCAGTGTAGCCTCGCCATGCCCGGGGGAATAGGACGCGCGCGGCGTCAGCGTCATCAAGGCGCCTTCCCAGGCGCACCAGGAGCGCGCCGCTTCCATCTGCGCATCGCGCTCGCCCGCCGTCAAACGGCGATGATAGGCGCCGACGAAATCGCCGCGCTCTTCCAACGGAATGAAGTCGGCGAATTTCGCGAATGCCTCGGGGAACAGCGCCGAGGCCCCGTGCTTGTAAAGCCATTCAATCTCGCGTTTGCGCGCGGTGAACACGCCGCGCAACACGAGCGCGTCGACATGCGCGCGGCAACGCTGCGCGTAAAGCAACGCCAGCGTCGCGCCCCATGAACCGCCCAGCACGAGCCATGATTTGACGCGCAAGTGCTTGCGCAGCGCTTCCATATCCGCAAGCAAATGCCGCGTGGTGTTGGCTTCAAGCAACCCCGCGGGACGCGAGCGTCCGCAGCCGCGTTGATCGAACAGGACGATGCGGTAATGGGCGGGATCAAACAATCGGCGATGATCCGCATAGCATCCGCCGCCGGGCCCGCCGTGCAGAAACACGGCGGCCTTGCCCATGGGATTGCCGCAAACCTCCCAATAGATCTCGTGCCCGTCGCCCACGTCGAGCATGCCGCTCTCATGGGGCGTGATCGCGTCGTAAAGCGGGCCGGGGCGCGATGCGTCTCGGTGCTGAATGTCCATGAGCTCTAGCTCGCCTTCGCGCTCTCGACGCGCCCCAGCGCCGAGGATGTCGGAAACACCAGGGATTTGATGACGACCGGCACCGCGCCCGATGTCTCGAGCATGGCGCCAATGTCTATGAAGTCGAATTCCTTCAGAATGATCCCGTCGACGGAGACGATCGGATTTTTCAGTTTTGATTCCTCGAGCGCGTGAATGCCGACGAGGCCGCCAATGTCGCCGTCGCCGACAAGGATCAGCGGATGCCCGTTGTCCAGATGCGCGGAAAGGCCCATCGTAACGCCGCGCACAAAATCATCAAGCCGTCTGAACATCGCCGAACCACCCCAGCGGTAGCACAACGCCACGGCCTGTTCGCCGTCGCCGAGGTCGAGTCTGCGCAGCGCGTTGCGCACGCCCTGCGCGATGGCCTCGACATCGAGATCGTCGGCTTCCAATGGAAGTTCCGGCGTGATGACGGGCACATTTCGCATCGGCAGCGTGTCAAGCGGCGCAACAAAAATCGTGCTGCCGCTCACCTGAATCGTGTATTGCGACGCCCCGACGACGGTCGCCCTGATGCCCTCGTCGGGGCGCGCTATGCGCGGCCCCCATGCGTCGACGCGCGCCTTGACCGCGCGCGCCAGCATAGGGCCGAGATCGCCAAAGCCATTGTCCTGCCGATTGTAAATATATTCCGACACGCCGCCGGAAAACGTCACGACATCCGGATTCCTTTCGTTGCGCAAAGCATCCAGCCGCAGCAGCGACTTTGTCTCCGCCGACAGCTTTTGAGCCGATAGAGCTTCAAACAGACGATCCGCCATGCGCTCGACCATGCGCTCCAGCCCCGCCTTGTCGGGCGTCTCGCCGATGCCGATCTCAAGCCCGACTTCAGCGGCAAACCGCCGGCCCGATTCCTCCAGCCGCGCGACTTTGCCGGACGCGTCGAACGCAACGACGCGCGCGCCGACATCGACCGCGGTCATATCCACGACTTCGCCCTGTTCGCAAACGGCGATCTTC
>JANYDZ010000298.1 GCA_025363375.1 Hyphomicrobiales bacterium | reverse complement strand
GCGCGCCGACAAGGACATCAAAGCCGTCGTCACGCGCGGCGCGGGCCCTTGTTTCTCCTCCGGGCTCGATCTGAATTTTCTCAAGGCGATGAGCGACGGACCTCTGATGGATTGGGACCGCGCCTCGCCGACCATTCGCCTCGCCGAAGCCCTGCGCGCGTTTCCGCGCATCATGATCGCGCAGGTGCATTCCTGGTGCCTGGGCGGCGCCCTTGGCATCATGAATTGCCACGATCTGGTCTATGCCGCCGAAGACGCGCAATTGGGCATGCCCGAGATTTTGCGCGGCTCTTTCGGACAGTTGGTGACGTCGACGCTTTTGCATGGCGGCGTGCCGATCAAGAAACTGTCGCATATCGCGCTTGTGGGGCGCAATCTTTCCGGCGTTGAAGCCAGCGAACTCGGCATTGTGTCGCAGGCCGTGCCGGCGGCGCGGCTTGAAGCCTTCACTTTGCAAATCGCCCGCGAAATCGGGTCGCGCCATCTGGCGCCGCTCGAACATCACAAGATCACCGCGCAGATGGGCCGGGATCTCTCGCTGTCGCAGGCGATTCAACTTGATCAGCTTGTCGGGCAAAGATTGCGCCGCGCCATGGATCCGCTGGGCGACGTCAAGTCGTATCTGAGCAGCCAGAAGGGCGGCCCCAATCTGGATTTCAAGCGCGGCGACGCGTGAGCGCGTCGCCGCGTTTACGCTTGCAATGATTTTCGCCCCGTGAAAACATAACCTCGTTCAACGAGCGACGCCGGGCGTCGCCAAGCTGGCATAAGCCCGGCGCGCCGCGAGGGAGCGCGTCATGACTGAGGCGGCGGCAAAACGGACGAGACGAATTGCGGGACCCAGGCTGATCGCGCTTGTCGGTCCTTTTCAAAGCGGCAAGACGACTTTGCTCGAATCGCTGTTGGCGCGCGCCGGCGCGTTGCAACGCCAGGGCAATGTGCGCGAGGGCACGAGCGTCGGCGACGCCAGCCGCGAGGCGCGCGACCACGCCATGAGCGTCGAAGCCAATGTCGGCTCCGTCGATTACATGGGCGATCGATACACGTTTGTCGATCTGCCGGGCTCCATCGAATTCTCGCACGAGATGCGCAACGTGTTGCCGCTGTGCGACGCGGCCGTCGTCGTCTGCGAAGCGGACGCGCGCAAGATGCCGGCGCTGCAAATGATCATGCGCGAGCTCGAAGACATGGGCGTGCCGCGCTTTCTGTTTCTCAACAAGATCGATCTGGCGACGGCGACGCTGGGCGACACCCTGGCCATGTTGCAACCGGCCTCGCGCACGCCGCTCCTGCTGCGGCAATTGCCGATCTGGCGGAACGGGATCGCCACGGGCTTTATCGATCTCGCGCTGGAGCGCGGCTTTGTCTATCGCGAACACGCGCCCTCCGAAGTGATCGCGGTTCCAGCCGGCGAATTGCCGGCGGAGAAGCAAGCGCGTTATTCCATGCTGGAGCGCCTCGCCGATTACGACGACGAATTGCTGGAGGAATTGATCGGCGACATCGAGCCGCCGCGCGATCAGATTTTCGACGATCTGGCGAAGGAATTGCGCGACGGGCATGTTGTGCCGCTGCTGATCGGCGCGGCCGAGCGCGGCAACGGCGTGACGCGGTTGCTGAAGGCGTTGCGGCACGAATCCTCGGGCATCGCGGCGACCTGCGCGCGGCTTGGCGTGAAGAGCGAGGGCATTGCCTACGCCCATGTTATGCGCACCATTCACACAGCTCACGGCGGCAAGCTGTCGTTGGCGCGCGTGCTGCGCGGGACGTTTCCCGACGGCGCCACGGTGGTGACCTCGCGGGGCGTGGAGGAGCGCATCGCCGGCCTGTCGCGCCTGATGGGCTCGACTTCGTCCAAACAGCCCAAGCTGCAAGCGGGCGACACGGCGGCCTTCGGGCGGCTTGAGCGGACCATGACGGGCGATTCATTCGTCGAAGCCAGGCTCGGCGGCATTCTCGTGAAGCCGGTGGTGCCCGCTGTCGCGCCGCCGCCGCCGGTGCATGCTTTCGCGCTGCTGGTGAAGGAGCGCAAGGACGAAACGCGGCTGGCTCTGGCGGTCGCCAAGCTGATCGACGAAGATCCTTCGCTCGGTTTTGTGCAGGATCAGGCGTCCGGCGAGATGCGGCTGTTTGGTCAGGGCGAAATGCATTTGCGCGTGACGCTGGAGCGGTTGTCGGCGCGGTTTGGCGTGACCGTGGAGGCGCGCAGGCCCGCGATCGCCTATCGCGAAACCATTCGCGACGCGGCGAGCGTGCGCGGGCGGCATAAAAAGCAATCGGGCGGGCATGGCCAATTCGGCGACGTGTTGCTTGAGGTGCGGCCGCTGGCGCGCGGCGAGGGGTTTGCCTTCAACGAGACCGTGCATGGCGGCACGGTGCCGAAGAATTATTTTCCCGCCGTTGAATGGGGATGCCGCGACGCGCTTTTGCGCGGGCCGTTGGGCTTCCCCGTGGTTGATGTCGCCGCGACTTTGACGGACGGCTCCTATCACACCGTGGATTCATCCGATCTGGCGTTCCGCACCGCGGCGCGCATGGGCATGTCGGAGGCGCTGGGCAAGGCGCGGCCCGTTCTGCTGGAGCCGGTTTTGTCGGTGATGATCCATGTGCCGAACGAGGGGCTTTCGCGCGCGAGCCAGATCGCCTCGGCGCGGCGCGGAAAAGTTCTCGGCTTTGACGCGCGCGAGGGCTGGGAGGGTTGGGAAACCTTGCGCGCGCTGGTTCCTGAATCCGAGATGGGCGATCTCATCATCGATCTGCGTTCGGCGACCGCGGGCGTTGGCACTTTCGTGTCGGAGTTTGATCACCTCGCGGAGATCACCGGCAAACCCGCCGAGGCCATCGTAACGCTCGCGGCGCAGACGCGGGCGTTGGCGACAACGCATTGAATGGAGGCTCTGACCGGACGCCTGAAGGGACGCTTGCGCGACGCCGCCGCGTGCGCGAACAATAGCGCTCGGGCGGGAGGTTTCGATGGGCTTGCGGACTTTGATCTGTGTGGCGGCTGTATGCAGCGGGGCCTGGGCGTCCGCGCCGGCAAGCGCGCAAACCGGCGAACCTTGGGATTTGCTTTACGCCGCCGCGAAAAAGGAAGGCAAGCTCAGCGTGTGGTCATCGCGCGACGTGCCCGTCAATCAGCAGGTCGCGAAGCTTTTCACGCAGCGGTTTCCGGGCATCGAGCTGGAAATTTTCAAGATATTGCCCTCGCCGGCCATCGAGCGTCTGGTGACCGAGCGCAAGGCCGGGCGTCCCGGCGGCGACATTATCGATCCCAATATTTCGTTCATGCCGCTGTTGCTGGACCGCGATCTCGCCGAGCCCGTGGATTATGCGAAATTCGGCGTCCCCGCCGATGAAATCCTGTTCGACAACCGCGCCGTCGTTATCGGCCATTACGATCAGCCCCTGTCTTACAACACCAATTACGTGAAGCCGGGCGACATCAGATCATGGGACGATTTGCTCGATCCCAAATGGTCCGGCAAGCTGATCGTCGAGAGTTTCGCCTATTCGTTCGGCATGCTGGCGTCGACGTGGGGCGAGGAGAGAATGACCTCGTTCATCCGGAAGCTGCTCGCCAACAAGCCCATTGTCATTACCGGCCCGACGAACGCTTCCGAGGCGCTGGCGGGTGGACAGGGCGCCATCGCCGTCGGCGCATACGCATCGCGCACCGAGGTCAACCGTGAAGCGGGGGCGCCCGTCGCCTGGGCGCGGCTTGGGCCGATCCCGGCGCAGCGGGTCGTTAATGTTGTGATCAGGGGCGGCCCCAATCCCAACGCGGCCAAACTCTGGTCGGCCTGGTGGACGACGCCGGAGGCGCAGAAGGCGTTCTATGAAGCACAGCGCTACGGCAAGATCGCCGGGCCTGTGCTCAGCCCGCGCGGCGAGGAAGTGAAGAAACTGGGGCTCGAAGTCGTGCTGGAATCGCTCGACATCAAGAATGGCATTCGCTGGCTCGACATGGCGTCCCGGTTGGTGACGGGACGCCAGTAGGGCGGCTCAAGCCTCGCGGGAAGGTTCACGGGGAGCCTTGGGCCACATGACGGACGCCGCCACGAGCCGCGGCTCTTAACCGCGCCCCTGCTAGCAAACCTGTACGCGGCGCGTGCCGCGATAATTGCCGAAGCGGTCGTAAACGGGCTGACGTTCCCAGCCGCAAGCCGGACCATAAACAGGCGCGGGCTCGTAATATTGCGGTTGCTGGTTGGCCGCCGCCGCTGCCGCCGCCACGCCGAGGATGCCAAGGCCAATGGCCGCCGCGCCCGCCGGACCAATGCCGCCGCCGCCGCGACGACCGGCAAAACGACCGCCGCGCACCGCCCCGCGACCCGCGACAACACGCCCCGCGCCAACACGCCTTTGCAATTGAACCTGTTCGATCAACGGATGGGCAGTGGGCGCGGACAAAGTTGCGCCCACGCTGATTGGAAGCGCGGTCGCGGCAACAGGCGCCAAAACGACAGCGCTCGCGACCAGGGTCGCGCCGACGGCAAAAGCCAAACCAATACGCATGACAAATCTCCCGATGACGCCCGTGCTTCTTTTGGCGCTTGTAGAAAACTTGCATGAAATCAGGGAGATGTCGAGTGCCCTGTCGCGCGCGCCTGTGGTCCTTCCGATGGGCCGGGGTTTTCACGCGTGAAACACCCGCAATTCCAGGTTTTCGTCGCAACGAACCGACCTGCAAGTCTGGCTTTTGACGCTGGCAGCGGCAACTGCATCAGCTGTCATAGACAGGCTGGATTTCCAGAAAGCGGCGTTGCCGGGGGCAATTGGCGGGCGGTTGGCCGCCAGATAGGCGCCGGGCTGTGGTGGGACCTGCTATTCCGCGCGGCGCTCCTCACACTGATGCGGCGAGCGCGGGAACGCCCCGGTCCGATCACGGCAGCCGCCTAATGCGCGGCGGCCCAGATTTTCTTCTTGGTCAGGTACATCAGTCCCGCGAACAGGATCAGGAACACCATCGCCTTGAAGCCCGTCTGTTTGCGTTCTTCGAGTTTTGGCTCCGCCAGCCACATGAGGAAGGCGGAGACGTCCTTGGCGTATTGCTGCGTGGTCTTGGGCGAGCCGTCGGTGTAATCGACGCGATTGTCCGCCAGAGGTTTGGCCATGCCGATCTTTCCGCCGGGGAAATAATCATTGTGGTTGGCGTCTTTCGAATCAGAATAGCCGTTGAGCAGCGCGTAAACGTAGTCGACGCCGTGCTCTTGATATTGGGCGAGGGCGTCAATCAGGATCATTGGGAAGCCGCGCGCATAGGAGCGGGCCTTTGCCATGAGCGAGAGATCCGGCGGAACAACGCCAAGCGTCGCCTTGGCGGCTTCGGGGTTCGGATAGTTCCACGGAAACCGGTCAGCCGGACGACCGGGGCGCTTGAACATCTCGCCCCTGTCATCGGGGCCATCCTGAATATCATATTCGGCCGCGAGCGCCTTGACTTGCGCTTCCGAGAAGCCGGGACCGCCTTCTTCCGAGAGATCGCGGAAGTTCAGATAACGCGCGGCATGGCAGGTCGAGCAGACTTCGCGGAAAACCTGAAAGCCGCGCTGCAATTGCGCCTGATCGAATTTGCCGAATGGCCCGGCAAAGGACCATGACTGGCGGGTCGGCAATTTGCCGTGCGCGTCGTCGGCGGCGTTGGCGCCGGAGCCAAGCAAGCCCAGGCTGAGCGCCGCGGCGAGACCGAATGTGGTGAAGCGGTTCATCGTCGTGTCCCCGGTCCGTTCAATGTTTCGCGGCGGCGGAGCCGCCTTTGCCCAGCACCGCGTCCGCGATGGTCGCCGGCATGGGCTTTGGCGTCTCAAACAGGCCGAGCAATGGCATGATGACGATGAAGAAAGCGAAGTAGTAGAGGGTCAACAGGCGCGCCGCGATCGTGTAGCCGCCTTCGGGAGGTTGCGATCCAAGAAAGCCGAGGCCCAGGCAGGCGAGGACAAAGGCCCAAAAGAAGACCTTGTACATCGGGCGATATTTCGCCGAGCGCACGCGCGAGGTATCGAGCCAGGGCAGGAAGGCCAGGATGGCGATGGCGCCAAACATCAGGATGACGCCGCCGAGCTTGGAGGGCACGGCCCGCAGGATGGCGTAGAAGGGCAGATAATACCATTCCGGCACGATGTGGGCCGGCGTCGAGAGCGGGTTGGCGGGGATGTAATTGTCGGCGTCCCCTAGAATGTTCGGCGTGTAGAAAATGAACCAGGCGTAGAAGATCATGAAGCAGACGACCGCGAACGAATCCTTGATCGTCGCGTAGGGCGTGAACTGAAGGGTGTCGCGCTCGACGTTCTTGACCTCGACGCCATCGGGGTTGTTCTGGCCGGTGACGTGCAGCGCCCAGACGTGCAGGATCACGACGCCCGCAATCATGAACGGCAGCAGGTAATGCAGCGAGAAGAAGCGGTTCAGCGTCGGGTTGTCGACCGAATAGCCGCCCCACAGCCAGGTGGTGATGGAATCGCCGACCAGCGGAATGGCCGAGAAGAGGTTGGTGATGACCGTGGCGCCCCAGAAGCTCATCTGGCCCCATGGCAGCACATATCCCATGAAACCCGTCGCCATCATCAGAAGATAGATGATGACGCCGAGAATCCAGAGGACTTCGCGCGGCGCCTTGTAGGAGCCGTAATAGAGGCCGCGCAGCATGTGAATGTATACGGCGACGAAGAACATCGATGCGCCGTTGGAATGGGCGTAGCGGATGAACCAGCCCCAGTTCACATCGCGCATGATGTGCTCTACCGAACTGAAGGCGTGGTCCACGTGCGGGGTGTAGTGCATGGCCAGCACGACGCCCGTGATGATCTGCGCGCCGAGCATGAACGAGAGGATGGCGCCGAAGGTCCACCAGTAGTTCAGATTGCGTGGCGTCGGGTAGACGATGAAGGAGGAATGGACCAGCCCGCCGATCGGCAGACGGCTCTCGAACCAGCGGCCGAGCGCGCTTTTGGGGACGAATGTCGAGGGACCGCTCATGATGTATCTCTATGGCAAATGGTCGGGCGGACGGCGGGCGGAAACCTCAGCCGATGGTGAGTTTGGTGTCGCTGGAAAAAGCGTAGGCCGGAACCTCCAGGTTCTTCGGAGCCGGGCCCTTCCGGATGCGCCCCGACGTGTCGTAGACCGAACCATGGCAGGGGCAAAACCAGCCGTCATATTCGCCGCGCGTGCCTTGCGTGCCGAGCGGAATGCAGCCGAGGTGGGTGCAGACGCCGATGACAATCAGCCATTCCGGCTTCTTGGCGCGGGCGGCGTCGGTCTGCGGGTCCGGCAGATCGGCGAGCTTGGCGCTGACGGCCTCGTCAATCTCCTTTTTGGTGCGGTGACGCACGAAAATCGGTTTTCCGCGCCATTTCACGGTCACGATGCCGCCTTCCGGGATGGCCTTGAGATCGACTTCAATCGGGGCGCCGGCGGCGATGGTGGAGGCGTCCGGGTTCATCTGGCTGACAAGCGGCCAGGCGAGCGAGCCTGCGCCCACGGCGGCGGCGGCGCCGGTCGCAATAAAAAGCATATCCCGACGGGTCGGTTCGTCGGCCATAGTTGCAGTCGCCACGCGTAGCTCCCAAATCCTGTCAGTCCAGCTGCATCGGCCTAGGCTTTTCGCGCGGGCGCGGCAATGCGACCCTTCGCCGCTTGCCGCGCGCAAGCCCCGGCAAGGGGGGGCGCCGGTCCCGCGGATCCGGATCTGCTGATGAGCGGCGGTTCTTTCGCATCGTTCGCCGGGCTTGTCTATACCGGTATGGGCGTCCTCCACCGCGCGAATTGGCGCAGGCGACGCGGAGTGCTACGGGCAGGCCATGGAGCTCACGCTCGCCCTCTATCAGCCGGATATTCCGCAGAATTGCGGGACGATGCTGCGCACCTGCGCGTGCCTCGGCGTCTCCGCCGCGATTATCGAGCCGGCGGGGTTCGACGCCTCCGACCGCAATTTCCGTCGCGCCGGGATGGATTACCTTGATCATGTGCGAATCGACCGGCACGCGTCCTTCGCGGCTTTCGAGGAGTGGCGGCGGCAGGCGGGACGCCGGCTGGTGCTGCTGACGACGAAGGGCGCGGCGCCCTACACCGATTTCGCTTTCGCCGATGGCGACGTGCTGATGGTGGGCCGCGAATCGGCGGGCGCGCCCGAGCATGTCCACGCGGCGGCGGACGCCCGGGTGGTGATCCCGGTGCGGGCGGGGCTGCGTTCGCTGAACGTGGCGGTGAGCGCCGGGATGGCGCTTGGCGAAGCGATCCGGCGGATTTCAAGCGCGGCGTAGCTCGTCGACAAGCTCCGGGCGACGGTCCAGCAGCTTGAGAAGCTGGCGGGTGGGGCCGCCGGGGACCCTCAGCCGCGCTCGTATTTGTCGATGGCCTTCTCGCCAACCTTGAGCCGCAACCCGCGCGCGCCTTTGGCGCTTCGCGCCCGCCGTGCTAGAGGCGCGCACCTCATTCGCGAGCGCCTGACATGATTGACATCGCCAGCGGCCATCCCGCCATCGACCGCTATCTTAATGAGGGCTACGAGAGCGTGCGGGGCATGTCGTCGCGCTTCGCCGCGGCGATTTGCGGGCACATCATTCGCCGGCAGAGCGAGATGGGGATCAAGGGCGACATCGCGGAAATCGGCACTTTTGAAGGGCGGTTTTTCATCGCGCTGGCGCTCGGGCTGGCGGCGGGCGAAAACGCCGTCGGCTTCGATCTTTTCGACTGGCCCAACGAGCGCGTCTTGCAGCGCTTCATCGACCATTGCGCGCGCAATGGACTGGAAGCTTCGCGCTATATCGCGTGGAAAGCGAACACCCGCGACATTTCAGCCGACGCGCTGCGCGCCAGGCTGAACACGGGCAAAGCGCGGTTTTTCCACATCGATGGCGAGCATGAGCATTTGCCGCTTTCGGTCGATCTCGAACTTGCCCACGCCGTCATGCACCCTCAGGGGATCATCGCGCTCGACGACATGCTGCATCCCGGCTACCCCACGCTGATCATTACGGTGATGGACTATTTGAAACGCCATCCGGAAATGGTGGTGATGTGCGTCGTCGACCGCGAGGACATCGTGGCCGCCGCGAAGTTTCTGATTTGCCGCGAGGACGCGGCGCATCTCTACGAAAAGGATCTGATGGAGACGTTCGCGCGTTTCCATTACGTGGTGGGCGCGGACATCAACGGGCATTTCGTGCTGGTGCTGACGCCGCGGCCAAGGCTGGCGGAAGTGGGCTGGGATTCGTAAGCGCCCTCAATCGTCCGGCTTGAAGCCGGACGCTTTCACAATCGGCGCCCAGAGCGCGCCGTCCACCTTGTGCAACTCCGCCAGTTCCGCCGGCGTCGTACCCGTGGGAATCGAGCCGGTGTTGCGGATTTTGTCGCGCACGTCGGGCATGTGCAAAGCGTCGCTGGCGAGCTTGCTGATGCGCTCGACAATGGCGGGCGGGGTTTTCGCGGGCACATAAAAGGCAAACCAGCCGTTGCCGCGCACATTGAAGCCGGCTTCCTGAATGGTCGGGAGTTCCGGCAGATAGGGCGAGCGTTTGCCATCGAAGGTCGCGAGCACCCGCACATTGCCGGCCTTGTGTTGCTCCAGCACATCGGCGGTCGGCAGGACGCCGATCGCGAGTTGCCCGGCGACCAGATCGTTCAGCGCCGCCGACGCGCCGCGATAGGCGACGTGGACGAGATTGAGCCCGGCCGCGCGGCTGAAGGCGTCGCCGAGAAAATGCGGCAGCGTGCCGGGGCCGGGCGTGCCAAAACTGGCTTTGCCTGGATTGGCCTTCGCCCAATCGGCAAATTCAGCCACGTTTTTGACCGGAATGTCCTTGTGGACCGCGAGCGCGAACTCAAAGCTGGCCACCTGCGAGACGGGCGCGAAATCGGCCTGCGGATCATAATTCAGCGCGGGGTAGATGTGCGGGTAGATCAGCAGGAGCGTGAATGGAGACATGAGGATGGTCGTGCCGTCGGGCTCGGACTGCTTGACCGCGACAACGCCGATGCGGCCGGAAGCGCCGGTGCGGTTCTCCACCAGCACTGGCTGGCCGGTGGCGATCTGAAGCTTTTCCGCGACAAGCCGCGCGATGGCGTCGCCCGAGCCGCCAGCGGCGAAAGGAAAGATGATCCTGGAAGGTTTGGAGCCGAATTGCGCGGGCGCCGGCGCGGGCGCCAGAGCCAGCAAGACGGCGAGCAATCCATGCCGAAAATCCACCCGCCTCATTTCCCGCTGCTCCTCTGGGGAACCTTGACGTTGATCAAGGTTGCCGATGCGCCGATCAGCGATCATAAACACAGGCGCGGCCGCGCGCCATAATTTCGCGCGGCGCATGAAGCATGAATAACGGGGCCAAACCCGCAAGACCAAGCCCGCCAGATGGAGTCCGGAATGTCAAACGCCGCTCTTGAAGCCCGCAAACAGCGGGCGAGCGCATGGTTCGAGGCCTTGCAGGCGCGTATTATGGCGGCGTTCGAGGCGCTTGAGACGGAATGTCCCGGACCCTATTCATCGGAGGCCTCGCATGCCCGTCGTTTCGAGGTGAAGCCCTGGTCGCGCACCGATCATACCGGCGAACCGGGCGGCGGCGGCAGGATGGGGATGATCCACGGACGCGTCTTTGAGAAAGCCGGAGTGCACACTTCGACCGTTTTTGGAACCTTCGCGCCGGAATTCGCCAGTCAGATTCCGGGCGCCGATGCAGATCCGCGTTTCTGGGCCTCGGGAATTTCCCTGATCGTCCATCCATGGAATCCGAACGTGCCGGCGGTGCATATGAATACGCGCTTCGTCGCGACGTCGAAATGCTGGTTCGGCGGCGGCGCGGATTTGACGCCGGTGCTCGACGCGCGCCGCACGCAGGAGGATTTCGACACGCTGATGTTTCACGGCGCCATGCGCGGCGCCTGCGAAAAACATCCCGATGTCGCGGACTACGGAAAATATAAAAAATGGTGCGAGGATTATTTTTTCCTCAAACACCGCAATGAGCCGCGCGGCGTTGGCGGCATTTTTTACGACT
>JANYDZ010000059.1 GCA_025363375.1 Hyphomicrobiales bacterium | reverse complement strand
ATCACAAAGGGCGTGCTGGATTTCCGCGACGTCTTCTACTTTGTTTCGCTGATCGCGCTGTTTCTCGCCGTCAACACATGCATCATCGAATTCGAGAGGGCGGCGTGATGAGCGGCAAGGGCGCCTCCTCCTTCGGCGATCCCGCGCGCCGCGCCGTGCTGGCGGTCCCGCTCGCCATCGTCCTGTTTTTCGCGCTCAACGCCGTTGTCGGCGTGCTCGGCCGCTCGACGCGCGTCGATCTCACGCAGGACAAGCTGTATTCGCTCAGCGACGCCACGCGCAAGGCGCTCGCGCGCGTCGATGAACCGGTGACCCTGCGGCTGTATCGTTCGCCCGCGCTCATCGCGGCGGCGCCGCGGCTGAAAATCTACGCCGAACGCGTCGATGAAATGCTGCGCACCTACCGCGATATTTCCAAAGGCAAGGTCGCCTACGAGGTGGTGGAGCCGGAGCCCTTTTCGCCCGAGGAAGACCGCGCCATCGGCTACCGCCTGCGCGGCTTTTCCGTCGACCGCGCGGGCGCGCAGGGCTATTTCGGGCTTGTCGGCGCAAACACGGTGGATGGGCTGGAGCGCATCGAGTTTCTCGATCCGCAGCGCGAGGACACGCTCGAATACGATCTCACAAGCTTTGTAAAGCGCCTTGCGCAGGCGAAGAAGCTGAAGATCGGTTTTATCGAATCCTTGCAGATGTTCGGGATGCAGCAGATGCGCCGTCCGCCCTGGGCGATTCTCGACATGATCAACCAGAGCTACAGCGTGCAGGCGCTCACGCCGGGAAACCTGTCGTTCGACGGAATCGATCTGCTCGTCGTCGCGCATCCGCGCGGGCTGCAGCCGCGCGATCTCTACGCCATCGATCAATACGCCCTGTCGGGCAAGCCGGCGCTGGTGTTCGTCGATCCCGTCGCCGAGACGCTGGCCGCGCAGAGCCAGCAAAGGCCGCAACTGGAAGCGGTCGCCTCGAACCTTGAGCCGGTGCTTGCCGCGTGGGGCGTCGAGCTTGAAAAGGGCAAGGTCGCGGGCGACCGCGCCATGGCGCTGCGCGTCACCGCCATGGCCGGACGCCAGCGCATTGTCGCGAGTTACCTGCCGTGGCTGCAGGTGCGCGAAGCGAATTTCAATCACGAGGACATGGCGACTTCGCGTTTGAAGCTGATGCGCATGTCGAGCGCGGGCGTGTTGACGACGAAATCCGGCGCGACAACCATTGTCTCGCCGTTGATATTCACGACGGGCGATTCCGCGCTGCTGGACGCGTCGAAAGTGCTGGAGCGGCCAAATCCAAACGTTTTTCTGGACAAATTCGAACCGGGCGGAAAGTTGCTTACGCTCGCCGCGCGCATATCCGGGCCGGCCGCCACGGCCTATCCCGATGGCGAGCCGCCGGCGCCCGAAGGCGCGGAGGCTCCCGCCGGAGAAAAGCGCGCGCATATCGCCAAATCCACGGCGCCGATTCACGTCGCGGTCGTCGCGGACGCCGATGTGCTCGCGGACGATCACGTGGTGAACGATTCGGGGCAGTTGATTTCAAGCAACGCGGATTTTGTCCTCAACCTCATCGACACGCTCGCGGGGGGCGCGGATCTGGCGACGCTGCGCGGGCGCGGCATGTCGCTGCGCACCTTCACGCGCGTCGAGGAACTGGAAAAGAACGCGGAAAACCTCTATCAATCGCGCGAAGCCGCGCTGACAAGCGATCTGGAAAAATCGCAGGCGGATTTGCAGCAAATGCTGGCGCGCGGGGCGACCGAAAGCGGCGAAGTGACGAGTCTGACGCGCGAGCAGCAGGATCTCCTCGACAAGCTCAATCAGAAAATCGTCGATCTGCGCCGGCAATTGCGCGACGTGCGCGCCGCCGTGCGTTTCGAGATCGACGCGTTGGAGACGCGGCTGAAGCTCGTCAACATGCTCTTCGTGCCGTTCGGCCTCGTTCTTGTCGGCGTCTTCATCGCCCTGTGGCGGCGCTCGCGCCTGTCGCGCTACGTCGCATCGCGCAAATCCAGTCCGGGAGCGCCAGCATGAGCCCGCGCGCGTTTCAAACCCTGTTGTGGTCGACGATTGTCGCGACGCTCGCGGCCATCTGGCTGGTGCGCGCCGACGCTTTGCCCGACGCCTCGCGCATGGCGGGCACGGAGAGTCTCGCGCCCTTCGCGGGCCGCGTCGGCGACGTCGCGAAGATCAACGTGGAGACGGCCGACTACAAATTGACGCTGGAGCGGAAAGGCGATTCCTGGGTCGCCGCGGACCGCGGCAATTATCTCCTGCGCGCCAGCGCGGTGGCTAATTTGCTGACGAGCCTGACGGCGATGAAGCTCGCCGAGCGCAAGACGGCGAAGGCCGAACTCTACAAGGAGATCGGCGTCGAGGACCGCGCGGCGGGCGCCGGCTCAACAGCGCTGGATTTTGAATATGCCGGCGGCGCCAAAGCGGGCGGCGTCCTGATCGGCAAGCGAAGCAACGCCGCCTCGTTCGACCAGACGGGATCGACTTTCGCGCGCCGCGCCGGCGACAGGCAGGCGTGGCTGGCGCAAGGCGCGCCCAACATGCCGCGCGATTTCTCCGAATGGTTCGACGAATTGCCGGCGATCCCCGCGACGGAGGCGCTACGCGTGACCGTGAGCGAAGGGGGCCGGATCATCTTCGACGCGAAAAAGAACGACGAGGGCCTCTACGCCCGCGCGGACGCGTCCGAGCCCGCCGCGAACGACACCAACGTCAAGCGCGTCGCGCAGGCGTTGGTGGGAACCGGCTTTGAAGATGTGAAGCCGGCGGGCGCGCTGTCAACCCTCAAGCGCAGCATCCGCATTGAATTGACCAGCGGCCATATCGATATCGACGTCGGCGATGTCGGCGGGCAAACCTATGTGCGGTTTGACGGCGCGGCGAGCGGGCCGGCGGGCGATGTCATCAAGCAATCGCAAGGCTACGCGTTTCGTCTGCCCAATTACAGGTTGTCGGGATTGACGCAGTCGCTCGCTGATCTCACGGCGAAAGAGGAAACCGGCGCCATGCCGCCGGACGCCTTGCCGCCCGGCATGACGGCGCCGGGCATGCCGCACGGTCTGCCGCCGGAATTGATGCAGCAGTTGGGCGGACCTGCTCGCCGCTGATTCAGG
>JANYDZ010000056.1 GCA_025363375.1 Hyphomicrobiales bacterium | reverse complement strand
GCGGGGGAGAAGCTGCCGCCCGCGCTCGAATGGTACGATGTGGTGGCGCGCGGAGGCGGGTTTTATCGTTCCGCCGGGGTTTTCGACAAGGAGGCGCGCTGGGTCAGCGTGCGGCCGCTGGAAAAATATCCGTTGGTCGTGAATGTCGCCATTTCCGAGCAGGTGGCGTTGGGCGTCTGGCGCAGCCGGGCCGTTGTGATTGTGCTGGTTGGCTCCCTCATGACGCTGGCGCTCGGCTTCCTGCTATGGATGTTGCTGGCGCGTCACCGGCAGGTTGTCGCCTCGGAAGCCAAGCTGATGGACCGCGAGGAGCGGTTGAGCCGGCAATCGGCCGAGCTGACGCAGGCCAATCTGCGGTTCGATACCGCGATCGAACATATGAGTCAGGGCCTGGCGATGTTCGACGCCAACAATAATCTGGTCATTCACAACGAACGCTATGCCGCGATTTACTCGTTGAAATCCGGCGATTTGCCGGCGGGCACGCCGCTGCGGCAGGTCATCCAGAAACGCGTCGCCGCCGGATGCTACAGCACCGGAGAAACGCCGGATGAATATTTCACCAAACGGACACGCCCCCCCAATGCCGAGGTTACCGAGATCGATCAGTTGACGGGCGGGCGGCATATTCTGGTGACCCGTCAGCCCATGCGGGGCGGCGGATGGGTATCGACCCACGAGGATGTGACGGACCGCCAGAACGCCATTGCCCAGATCGCGCATCTGGCGCATCACGACGCGCTAACGGGGCTCGCCAACCGCGGCCGGTTCCGCGAGAACCTTGTGAAGATACTGGCGGTCGGCAACGCCGGCAGAGTGGCGGTCCTGCTGGCTGATCTCGATGGGTTCAAGGAAGTCAACGACACCTATGGCCACGCTGTGGGCGATGCGCTGCTCAAGCTTGTGGGCGCGCGTCTCGGCGAGTCCATTGGGGCCGAAGATATTGTGGCGCGTCTGGGCGGCGATGAATTCGCCGTTATCTGCCGGTTCCCGGAAGGGCAGGTCACGCGGGCCGTCGATCTTGCCGAACGGATTCTGAGCAATGTTCGCATGTCCTGTCAGATCGACGGCCATACGGTGCAGGTAGGTCTCAGTCTGGGGATGGCCTTTCTCGACGCCGGGTCGGGGGACCCGGATCAGATTATGCGGCAGGCGGACATCGCGCTTTACCGCGCCAAGTCCGAGGGCAAAAACCGCTACCGGGTGTTCGAACCAAAGATGGAAGATGTGATCCGCTCGCGCCGCGAAATCGGCGCCGAACTGATGACGGCGCTGGAAAACGACGAACTCGACGTGCATTATCAGCCTATTTTTGAGACGACCTCGCTCAACGTGTGCGGCATGGAGGCGCTCGTGCGCTGGCCTCACGCGACGCGCGGCATGATTTCGCCCGCGGTGTTTGTGCCGATCGCCGAGGAGGTCGGACTGATCAGTCAGCTCGGCGAATGGGTGTTGGGGCGCGCCTGTCGCGACGCAAAATCATGGCCGGCCGCCGTCAAGATCGCGGTCAATGTTTCGCCTATTCAGTTCAGCAAAGGCAGCCTGATCGCGAATGTTGGTCAGGCCCTGCTGAGTTCCGGCCTGCCGCCCGAACGGCTTGAGCTTGAAGTGACGGAATCGGTCCTGCTGACCAGCGACGACAACAACATCGCGTTGCTGCACGAATTGCACGAGATGGGCGTATCGATCGCCCTCGACGACTTTGGCACGGGCTTCTCCTCGCTCAGCTATCTGACCGCCTTTCCGCTCGATAAAATCAAGATCGACAAATCGTTCATCGACCGGATGGGCGCGCACAAGGGCGCGCTGGCGATTGTCGCGGCGACTGCAAACCTCGCGCGCGCCTTCAACGCGATCAGCACAGCCGAGGGAGTCGAGACGCTGGAGCAGTTCGAATTGCTTCGGGCGGCCTCTGTGACGCAGGTGCAGGGCTATTATTTCGGCAAGCCGGGTCCGGCCGATGTCTGGGAGTTCGCCGAACGCACGGTGCGTCGGCGCGGCGCCGAAAAAGCCGCGAACGCCGCGGCCTGATCATTCCGGCAAACCTGCCGGGCGTAGCCGCCTGGATTGCGTCCCGGGGGCCGGGCCGTTAGGTCTCTTCGTCCGGAGCGACGAAAATGGCCTTGAATGCGCGCGTAGAACTGGTGGATGAGGCGCGCGTTCGAGCGAACGTGCTGCGACTTGCCGCGGCGCAGGCGCTTGGCGGGGCCAATGCGAACGTGGTCTATGCGACGGGATCGATCATCGGCGCCCAGCTTGCGCCGGATCCGGCGTTTGTCACATTCCCTATATCGCTTTTCGTCGTGGGAATGGCTGCGGGAACGTTGCCGACAGGGGCTGTTTCGCGGCTGTATGGACGGCGCGCCGCTTTTTTGATCGGCACCGGACTTGGCGTTCTCGCCGGACTTCTGGGCTGCTGGGCGATTCTGGCCGGTTCGTTTGCGCTGTTTTCGCTCGCGACCTTTGTCGCGGGGATCTATTCGGCGGTTGTGCAATCCTACCGTTTCGCGGCAACCGACGGCGCGAGCGCCGCATTTCGCCCCCGTGCGATTGCCTGGGTTATGGCGGGAGGACTGTTTGGCGGAATCATCGGGCCGCAGCTCGTCGAGTGGACCATGAATCTTTGGTTGCCGTGGCTCTTCGCGGCGAGCTACATCGGTCAGTCCGTGATCGCGATGCTGTCGTTCGCGATCCTCACGCGGATCGATGTGCCAAGGCCCGCCGCGAGCGATTACAAGGCCGGGCGTCCCCTAATGGAAATCGTCGCTACGCCGAGGTTCGCGATTGCCGCGCTTTGCGGCGTCGTATCCTACGCGTTGATGAATCTCGTGATGACATCGGCTCCGCTGGCCATGAAAATGTGCGGACTTTCCTTGACCCAGTCGAACTACGCGATCATGTGGCACGTGCTGGGGATGTTTGGCCCCAGCTTTGTGACGGGCTCCCTCATCGCGCGCTTTGGCGCTCCCCGCGTCGTCGCCGCGGGCCTGCTTTTGACGGCCTGCGCGGCGCTCGTCGATTTGTCGGGCCAGGACGCGGCGCATTTCTGGATCGGCCTGACCTTGCTGGGTTTTGGCTGGAATTTCGGCTTTATCGGCGCCTCCGCCATGGTGGTCGAAACGCATCGGCCCGAGGAACGCAACAAGGTCCAGTCGTTCAACGATTTCCTTGTCTTCGGGACAATGGCGCTGGGCTCGTTTTCGTCCGGGCAATTGCTCACCGGTTTCGGCTGGAGCGCGGTCAACCTTGTGGCGTTTCCGCCCGTCGCGATCGCGCTGGGCGCGCTGGCCTTCATGGCGTTGTGGCGGGGCGGGAAGGCGAAAACCCGGTAGCCGCGGCGGGACGGGCTTGCGCTGGAAATGGCGCTTAGCCTAAACAACACAGTCGAAGGTGTCATTTGGGGAGCGACCTGAATCTTGTCTGGAACAACGCCCGGGCCTCATCCACCGACAACGGACATCGCTCCCTTCATGCGACTGACCATGGAGCCGCAGCGAACCGGACTGCGCTCCCTGGGTGAATGGTTTGAGGTCGCGGTCGCCATCCACAATGGCGCGGACGCCGACTTGTCATGGAGCGATGAGACGCCTGTGCGTCTCTCATACCACTGGATCGATCCCGCAAGCGGAACCAGTATTCACCACGACGGCGTCAGAACCGCTGTCGGCGCCAACATGCCTGCGGGTGAAAAGCGCTGGGTCCTCATGCGTGTGCAAGCTCCCTCCGTGACGGGACTGGCTGTGCTTCGGGCATGCCTTGTGCACGACGGCCATTTCTGGTTTGACGAGATCGCGCCCGAAAGCGCATGCGACTTTCTGATGAGGATCGTGCCCTCTTCCACATCGCAATTGACGCGGCACTCCGGCGCTCTGGATGTCCTCGCCGGGCATGATCGCCTGTCGCTTTCCGGTTGCTTGTTGTCGCTGACAATCGACGGCGCGCTCGGGCGGGCTGGCGAAAGTCTTTTGATGCCGCTCGATTCCGTCATGTTTCCCGCGATCATCGCGAGCAGCGGCTGGCAGCTTGAGGAGCTGGAGTTCCTGTCGACGCGTCTCAATCCTGCCCGGACTTATGAAATTCTGGATATCGGAGCGAATGTGGGGCTGTTCTCCAGACAAGCTGGCTTGCGTTTTCCAAACATCGCGGCGTTTTATTGCGTCGAGCCGGACGCCCGGAATTACCGCGCCCTGCGTTACAACATGATGGCTTTGCCGCGCGACGCGTGCCGGTTCTGGAATGTCGCGCTTGCGCACGACGATTCCGAGAAGGAATTCTTTCGCGACAACGACAACATGGGAAATTACTCGCTTAACCCCGACGCCATGCGCGGCCGCCCATTCCATACAACGCGCGTTCGAACGCTCGCCGCCGGGCGCTGGATGCGCGAATGCGTAAAGCCGAAGGCTGATGTCGATCTGATCTGGAAGTCGGACACGCAGGGATATGACGAACTCATCGTCTCCCTCGCGCCGATGGAAATATGGAGCCGGCTGGCGGTGGCGATTGTCGAGCTTTGGCGGATCAGGAAGCCGGATTTTGACATTGCGGCGTTTCGCCAAAGGATCGATGATTTTCCGAACCGCTCGATCGGCGGAACAAATGTCAGTTCCACCGACGAGGTTCTGGACTATCTCTCCGGCGACGACTGGCGTCACGAAGACCTCTATCTCTGGCGTTGAAGTTTTCCGCGCGCGAGGGCAAACATCCCGGGTTGCTTTGAGGTTGTCGGGGGCGCACCCAACCATCCCCAAAAAGGATAGCTGAATGGATTTGAATGAACGCGCCATGATGACCGCGAGCTGTCGCGACGCGGACTCGATTCCGAAGGTCGCCGACGCCGGCGCCGTCGTGGCCGCAGAAGCGGGCCCGGCGCAGATCATGCACAACGGATTGCGCGTGATGGCGGGCGCCTATCACGGCGACTGGATGACGGGGATCATCCACCAACTGCGCGGGCACCATGCGCCGCAAAAGGAGCTTTTGTTCCACGCCCTGATAGCCCTTTGCCGTTCCGACACGCTTTGCGTCGAACTCGGCGCCTTCTGGAGTTATTACACGCTCTGGTATCTTTGCGCGATCAGCGGCGCGACAGGGCTGTGTGTAGAACCCGATCCCGCGCATCTGGAAATCGGGCGGGGCAACGCCGCGCTGAACGATCTCGGCGGTCGCGTGCGTTTTGTCAACGCCCGGGCCGGCGGCAGGGCGAGCCCCGCGCGTCTTGACCGGGTTGATTCCGCCGACGAACCGCTCAGCCCGCCCGTGATCGACATGGGCGCCTTGCTCGCGCTGTGCGACGGGCGCGGGATCGAGATTCTGCTTGTCGATGCGTCGGGCGCCGAACTGGACTTTCTCCAGTCGATGCGGGGCGCCGCGGCGAGGCCGCGCTTTCTCGTTGTGTCGACCCATCACGCCAGCGTCAGCGGTTCCTCCACCACCCATCGCGAATGCGTCGACGTCGTCCGGAGCCTTGGCGGATTCGTCTTGGCCGAACACGCGCCGGAAGAATCCTTCAACGCCGAGGGCCTTGTCGTGGCGGGCTTCGATCCCGCGGACGCGGCCCTGCGTTTGCCGGAGATTTCGCGCAACAAGCCGGAACATTCGCTTTATCCGCCCGCCGGCAAATTCATTTCCTACGCGCAGAACGCCGAGGACGTGCTGTTGTTTCGCGCGCTCAAGGGCGTCGCCAGGGGATTTTATATCGACATAGGCGCGAACGATCCGAACATTGATTCCGTCAGCAAGGCGTTCCATGAGCGCGGCTGGCGGGGGGTGCATGTGGAACCCTCGCATGACTTCGCCGAAAAATTGAGAGCTGAAAGACCGGGCGACGAAGTGCTCGAGATCGCCGTCGGCAATGGCGCGGCGCTGGTCGAGTTTCACGAGGTCACGGACGTCCGGGGGTGGGGCACCGCGGATTCGGGAACCGTTGACCGGCATGTTCACGCGGGCCACGAAACCGCGGCTACAAAAGTCCTTTGTTTGCCGCTCGCGGCGTTGCTGGACAAGTACGGGGACGGGCCGATCCACTGGATGAAAATCGACGTTGAGGGCATGGAGCGCTCGGTTCTCGAAAGCTGGTCCCCCAGCCGCGTGCGGCCATGGATTGTGGCGGTGGAAAGCACCTATCCCAATTCTCAGGTGGATTCGTCCTTCGAGTGGCGCGGTCTGCTGACGGCGCTGGGCTACCAGCATGTCTATTTCGACGGGCTCAACCGCTACTTTCTGCACGAGGATCATCCCGAACTGCAAGCGGCGTTCGATCATGGCGCGTGCCTGTTTGACGATTTTATCACGCGGGAAGAAGCTTGGCTGAAGCAGGAATGGCGCAATACGCAAAGCGTGATATCGGCGGCGCGGGCCGCGGCCGAGGCGCAATGCGCGCAGGCAATCGACCAGATCAAATCGGTCGAGATGGATGCGGCAAGGGCGCGGGCCGCGGCCGACGCGCAATGCGCGCAGGCAATCGACCAGATCAAATTGGTCGAGATGGAGGCGGCAAAAGCGCGGGCCGAACGCGAACAGGCGGAACGCGAACTCGAGCAGGCCAGACGCGAACGCGGGCAGGAGCGCGTTGCGGCGGCGAGTCAATACGCCGAAGCCATGGCGCGGTTGCGCGACCTGGAACTGCGGCTCGCCTCCATCAGGTCGTCCCGCGTGTACAGGCTTTTCAGGTTTTTGATGCGATGAAGGCCAGATAGCCGCGCATTGAACCGATAGAGGCCGGCGATTATTCCGCGTGCGCGCGCTGGATCACGTCCCGGGCGATCTCGACAGTCGGACAAAAGGTTACGGCGTCGTCGGAAAAGGGCGTTTGGCGGAGCGCGCGGGCGACGTTCCCCGCGACCGAAACAAGATAAACGCGCGCGTGGGATTTTCGCGCCTTGTTGACAAAGCCCGCCAGGGCCTCGACCCCCGTTGTGTCTATAAACGGCACTGCGGAGAGATCGAGAATGAAGTTTTTCGGCGTCTGTCCGAGCCGTTCCAGCACTTCCGACACGGTGTCCGCCGCGCCGAAAAAGAATGGACCGGCGATTCGATAGACCATGACATCGCCATTGTCGGCGTCTTCGTAGGCGCGGTTGTCGGATTCGGAAAAATCGCCGCGGTCTTCGTCAAGAATTTGATGATGCGTCGTGACTTCGACGAGTTGCGCCATCCGATGCATGAACAGAATCGAGCCGAGCGTCACGCCGACGGCGATGCCTTCGGTGAGGTCGCGGAACAAGGTGAGGAGGAAGGTCGCGGCCAGCACCGCCGCCTCGCCGCGGTCGTGACGCAGGATGGCGGCGATCTGGCTTTTCTCCACCATGTTCCACGCGACCGTGATGAGCACGGCGGCAAGGGCCGCGAGCGGAATGTGCTTCATCAAGGGCGCCGCGATCAGCATGAACAGCAGCAGAAACAGGGCGTGCAGCATTCCCGACACCGGCCCATGCGCGCGCGCGCGAATGTTTGTGGCGGTGCGCGCGATGGTTCCCGTTGCGCAAAGGCCGCCAAACAGGCCGCAGGCGATGTTGGCGTAGCCCTGCGCCACGAGTTCGCAATTGGATCGGTGGCGGCGTCCCGTCATGCCGTCGGCGACGACGGCGGAAAGCAGGGATTCGATGCTGCCCAGCAGCGCGATGGCGATGGCCGCCGGCACGAGTTCAAGAATGCGCGAGACGGGAAAATCCGGCCAGGCCGGCGTGGGCGGCAGGCTGGGCACTTCCCCAAAGCGTGAACCGAGGGTCTCGATGGGCAGCGACAGGCTCCAGGTCAGCAACGCCGCCAGGATGATGGCCGCGATCATTCCGGGAAATCGCGGCGCAAGTTTGCGCAGGGCAAGAATAATGCCGACGCATAACACGCCGACCGCGACGGTGATCGGGTTGACGCTCGCGCCGGCCGTCCACAGGGCCCGCAGTTTCGGCAAAAAGGCGGCCGGCTCGCGATCGATTTTCAGCCCGAAAAAATCATGAATCTGCCCCGCGAAAATGATCAGCGCTATGCCCGAGGTAAATCCAATCGTGACGGGATGCGGAATATATTTGATGTAGGTTCCCAGTCTCAGGTAGCCGATGGCGAGCATCAGAACGCCCGCCATCATGCTGGCGAGCATAAGGCCGCCGAGGCCGAAGCTTTCCGTCGTCATGGCCACGAGCGTGATGAAGGCCGCTGCGGGACCGCCAACCTGAAAGCGACTGCCGCCGAGCGCGGAAATCAGAAAGCCGCCGACAATGGAGGTGTAGAGTCCGTTCTCGGGCTTGGCGCCCGAGCCAATGGCGATCGCCATCGAGAGGGGCAGGGCGACGATGGCGACCGTGAGCCCGGCGATGGCGTCGGCTCGAAAGTTCGCCGCTGAATAGCCTTCGCGCAGAACCGTCGCCAGTTTGGGCGTGAACATCTCGCCGAAGCCTGGCGGGGCGTAGGCGCGCGGATTGGGGAGGGTTGATGTCATGGCGTCTGTCGGTGGATGCGCGCGGCGAATCCGCTGGCGCATCCAAAGTGCCATTGCCGGACGATGTGCGCCATCCTAAAGTCGGGCGACATCCCGAAGCCAGGCGACATCCTGAAATCAGGCGACTTGGGCAAGGGGTGGCGCCCCGTCGAGGCGCCAATTTGAGAAGGAGCCGCGCGTGAGCAAGGCCATTCGCATTCACCAGACCGGCGGGCCGGAAGTCCTGAAACTTGAAGATGTCGAGGTTGGCGCTCCCGGTCCCGGGCAGGTCAGGCTGCGCCATCGCGCCATCGGCCTCAACTTTGTCGAGGTCTATTTTCGCAAGGGCATGTACCCGGCTCCACTGCCCTTTACGCCGGGCAACGAGGGCGCGGGCGACATTGTCGCTGTGGGCAAGGGAGTCAAGGGCTGGAAGGTCGGCGACCGCGTCGGCTATGCGTCCGCGCCCGGCTCTTACTGCCAGGAGCGGCTGATCACGCCCGATGTGCTCGTCAAACTG
This sequence comes from Hyphomicrobiales bacterium, assembly GCA_025363375.1. Lineage (GTDB taxonomy): Bacteria > Pseudomonadota > Alphaproteobacteria > Rhizobiales > Beijerinckiaceae > Terripilifer. The sequence goes on along the minus strand of JANYDZ010000056.1, from coordinate 2,241 downwards.
CCGAAAGCGATCAGCTACGAAATGGGCGCGGCGATGATGCTGAAAGGCCTGACCGCGCAATATCTGCTGCGTCAGGTCTACAAGGTGAAAAAAGGCGATACGATCCTGGTTCACGCCGCTGCGGGCGGCGTCGGCCTGTTGCTTTGCCAATGGGGCAAGGCGTTGGGGGCGACCGTCATCGGCACGGTCGGTTCCGAAGAGAAGGGCAAGATCGCAAAAAAAGCCGGCGCCAAACACATCGTCTATTACAACAGGGAAAACTTCGTCGAGCGCGTCAACGAGATCACCAAGGGCAAGAAATGCGATGTCGTTTACGACGGCATCGGCAAGGCGACGTTTCCAGCCTCGCTCGATTGTATCCGTCCGCTCGGAATGTTCGCGTCCTATGGCTCCGCGTCGGGGCCGATAGAGGCTTTCAACATCAATCTGCTCAGCGCCAAAGGCTCCCTGTTTGCGACGCGTCCGACCCTTTTCAGTTATATAGCCAAACGCGAAATGCTCGACGCCATGGCGCGCGACCTTTTCAAGGTGGTGTCGAGCGGGGCCGTGAAAATTCCGATTCACCGGCGCTTCAAGCTGGCGGATGTGGCCGAGGCGCACCGCGCGCTTGAAGGACGCGAGACGACGGGTGCGTCGATTTTGATTCCTTAAGTCGCGGATCCCGACCTCCACGTTCGCTGCGAACCGCATGGAAAAAGCGGCGGCCGGGGATGCCCGGGCCGCCGCTTCTGGTTTGCGCTTGCCGACGTTGCAGACAACTCGTTCCGGGCGGACCGGAAAGCGGCGCTCCGCAATCAATATTTCCGGATCAGGTTCACAAGCTTGCCCTGAATGCGCACGCGGTCGGGCCCGAAAATCCGCGTCTCATAGGCTGGGTTGGCGGCTTCCAGCGCGATGGAGGCGCCGCGTTTGCGCAGGCGCTTCAGGGTCGCCTCCTCGTCGTCGATGAGGGCGACGACGATGTCGCCGGTCTCGGCCGTGTCCTGCTTCTTGATGATGACGGTGTCGGAATCCAGAATGCCCGCCTCGATCATGGAATCGCCGCGCACTTCGAGGGCGAAATGATCGCCATTGCCAAGCATGTCCGCCGGCAGGCCGATCGTATGGGTACGGCTCTGGATGGCGGAAACGGGCGTGCCGGCGGCGATACGCCCCATCACGGGAATGGTGACGTTATAGGCGGGGTCGTGATCATCGGCATGCGCCGCGGACGCCGCGCTCGGGCGCAGTTTGCCCAGTGTTCCCTCGATGACGGAAGGCGAGAAACGGCCGCGGGACTGTCCCGAAGGCGTCGAGGATTCCGGCAGGCGGAGCACTTCAAGGGCGCGGGCGCGGTTGGGCAAACGGCGGATGAAGCCGCGCTCCTCCAGCGCGATGATGAGGCGATGGATGCCGGATTTTGAGGCGAGATCGAGCGCGTCCTTCATTTCATCGAAAGACGGCGGCACCCCGGTTTCCTTCAACCGTTCATTGATGAAACGCAGGAGTTCCGATTGTTTCTTGGTGAGCATTCTGTCCCCCGGGACTGTCCTTCACGCCAAAGCGCGAATCATGGTTGGCTACGCGCTGAAAACATGGACTCAACCACTAAACAAAGCATGAACGATCTATATATGTTCCCTGTGTGTTCGGCAAGCGGTTTGTTTCGGGGGATTGTTCGTTTTGGAAAGCCTACTTCACGGCCACAGGCTTGAGCGCCCGCAGATGGCCGACGAGCGCGTCGAGGTCGGGCGGGGTCATCTGTTCATAGAGTTCGAAGTCCATCACGCCCACCATTTTGCCGCCATCGGGACGAATCCCATGGGTGATGGCGGTTTTCACCTGGGCGTCGGTCCATTTCACGATGCCGTCCGGATTTCCCGAGGTGAGGTTCGGCGCGACGACGCTGCCGCCGCCGGGCGCGGTGTAGGAATTGCCGCCGCCGCCGGCGCGTTCGAGGTCGGGCAGGCCATCGACGCGCGGCGTGTGGCATTGCATGCAATGGGAGACGGTCTCGCCGAGATAACGGCCCAGGGCCGCCTTGTCGTTCGCGGCGGGATGCGGCGCGGTTTCGACGCGCGCGAAAACGGGGGCCCGCGTTGTGACGGGCGTGCGCTCGACCTTGTTGGCGATCGGCGCCAGCGATTTCAGGTAGGCCGCGATGGCGCGCGCGTCCGCGTCGGAAAAATGCCGATAAAAGAATATGCCCATGGGCGGGCGGATGGCGCTGCCGTCGGGCCGCTTGCCGTTGCGCAAGGCCTC
>JANYDZ010000004.1 GCA_025363375.1 Hyphomicrobiales bacterium | reverse complement strand
TCCACGCGCACGCCGTCGTGGTTGCGATGATAAGCCGCGATATTGTGGCCGATGACGTGGCGGCCGGGGCCCCAGACCAGCAGCAGCTTGTTCTTGGCGAGATAGTCGCAGGCGCGGTGGATCTCCGGCCAATCCTTCAGTTCGAACGCGATGTGATGCAATTGCGGCTTGGGATCGTTGACAAAATTGATCGCGTGATGATCCGCGTTGCAGCGCAGGAAGCAGAAGAAATCGCCGCGAATATCCGAGAGGCGGAAGCCGAGGATTTCCTGATAGAATTTCATCACCGGCAGAATGTCGAGGCAGCGATAGGCGACGTGGCCGAGCTTCAGAGGCATGACGCCGAAGGGCTTTCCATTGTCCGCTGCAAAATCATATTCGGCGTAAATGTCGATGTCGGTGCCCTTGTTGTCCTTGAAGGCGATGCTGTCCCTGACGCCGGGGCTTATGCCGCTGCGCCTTTCCGCGCGCACGCCGTGAGCGCTGAGGTTCTTCACGCAATCGTTGAGGTCGGTGCCGGGCGAGACCTGAAAGGACAAGCGCGCCAGGCCAGCCGTGTCGCCTTTTACAAGCGCGATGGCCTCGACGCCGACCTTGGTCGCGAGAATGGCGCTGTTCTTGTCGCGCGCGACCACATTGAGGCCGATCACCTCGTTGTAATATTCGATGGCGCGATCAAGCTCAGGGGTGACGAGCGTGGCGTGGCCGAGACGGCGAACGTTGATCATGGAAGTCTCCTGTCTGTGTGGCTCAACGGCCCCGAATCAGATCCTGAAAGCGTTTCTGCCAGGCTTTTTCTTCGTCCGGCGTGAACTCAAGCGCGTAGATTTTCGCGTCTCCGAGCTTGCTGATGGCGTTTTCCGGCACGGGCGGCACATCGGTCCGCACCGGCAGACGACCGACGCGCGAGACCGCCTTCTGGCCTTCCTTGCTGATGAGGAAGTTGGCGGCCAGCAGCGCGGCCGTGGGATGCGGCGCGTTCCTGTTGACGGCGACCTGGCCGAGGATGACGGCTATGGGGTCCTGTCCCCAATAATCCGTCGGCGCGCCCGACGAGGCGACGTTGTTGACGAGGTTCACGTAGTTCGACGGCGTCACCGCATATTCGCCGGCGCCGACGGCACGCGCGAGCGCCAGATGGCCATCGACGGGAACTGGTTTGAACTCGTCGAAGAACCGCTTGACGAGCCTCGAACCCTTCTCCTCGCCATAATGGGTTATAACGGCGCGCAGCCACGGGAATTCCATGGCGTCAATGCCGACCTTGCCGATCCATTCCTTGTGCGAAATGAACTCCTCGAAATCCCTCGGTTTCTTGTCGATGGTCAGTAGTTTCGTGTTGTACGAGGGCGCATTGTAATTGGCGTAAACCCCGTACCAGGTTTTGCCCGGATCCTGAAAACGCGGATCGAGTTGTTTCGACAGCGGTGGCTCGAATTTGGCGCGCAGTTGCGCCGGCATGCGCGTAACGTTGGTGGTGACCAGCGCATCCCACGCGTGCTGGCCCGTGCGCGCCTCGATCTGGATGCGGGAGGTCAGGGCGGAATCATTGCCCCTGATGTAATTGACCTTGATGCCGGTCGCCTCCTCGAATTCCTTCCAGAGGGGCAGGGCCTCCTGCTCGTTGACCGAGGAATAGACGCTGAGTGTCCCCTCGGCCTTCGCCGCGGCGAGGATGTCCTGCATCATCCATGACGGCGCCTGCGTTTGGGCAAGGGCCGACGCGGCGCTGAAGGCGGCGCCGGCGAGCGCGACAACGAAATTCAGACGATGCATGGACGCTCTCTCGGGATCGACGGTTTACAGGCCTATAACCTATAACAGGAGCGACGACGATCCGCGCAACAACTCCCATGACACAACTTCCATGACACAACTTCCATGACACAACTCCCATAACCCGGCTGCGCCGATCCGGCTTGAACCGGGCGGGCGCAGCCAGCGCTGGCTACGGCAGCCCCGCAATCGCCCGCGCTTCGCCCGTCAGCTCCAGTATATGCAGCCCGGTGTTGGCGCGGTCGGCCACGTAGATATAGCCGCGGTCGTCGGTTTCCACGTTGTTGCTCTGGATCGCCACCTTGCAACGTTCCTGGCCTGCGACGGTCACGCAGCGCTTGTAGGTGTCGCTGGTGATCGAGGGGATGAAATAGCCGACTTCCCTGGGTTGGTAGGGGTTGCGCACGTCGAGCACGCGCAGGCCCGCGTTGAACCAGGTGATCATCGCCAGTTTCTTGTAGAAGACCGGCGCGGTGCTCTCGTTTGACGAATGCGAGCCGAACCGGCCGCCGCGCTGGCAGAAATCGCCGCTCTTTTCCGGCACGGTCCAGTTGGAGACGATCATCGGGGTCTTCTCCACGGTGATGTCGGCGAACCAGACCATCTGGCGGGGCTCGCGGCATTCGTTGACGATCTCCTCGTTGACGATCATCAGGAAGTCGCGCGTCTGCCCCTCGGTTTCCTTTGCGAATTCGGCGACGGGCATGCGCAGCATCGGGAACACGGTGTGAGCGCCCGTCAGCGCCGAAAGCGTCAGGCGCCCCACCTCGGGATAGATGAGATTTTCCGCGGTCGGCGCCGCCGGGCCTTTCAGCATTTTGTCTCGGTCGAGAATTTGCACGAGCCCGTCTTTGTTGGTGCCGTAGCCCATATAAATTCTGTTGACGCCCGGCAGGGTGAAGGAGCCGTGCACATACATCGGGATGAAGCCGGTCGAGGCCGGGTCCTGCCCATGGATGCCGAAGTCGCGGATTTTCACAGGCTTGGCGGGATCACTGAGATCATAGACCTGCGTCATGCGCGGCACGCGCCAGCCCTGGGCGCCGGAAACGAGATAGGCGATGCCCGTATCGCATTCCCAGAAATTCTTGTGGGTGCCTTTCAGCCCTTCAAGGCGCGACAGACGCACGGGTTTGGTGGGATCGGCGACGTTCCAGATTTCATGGGCCGCGTTGCCGAAGACGCGCAACATATAGACCATGTTTGGGTCGCCTTTGGGCAGGGTCTTGCCGTCGCAAATGCGCACCATCTGCGCGCCGCCGGCTTCCCCGAGCCCTTCTTCGCCCGGCACATGCGCGAGATATTTGGGGTTTTTGGGGTCGGTCACGTCGAGGATCGAGGTGCCGTTGAATTCGGGCTGGCCAGTCAAGGTATTCACCGGCTTGGCCACGGCCTCGTGGCCGCCGTGATGGCCGATATAGGCGATGTAGCGGTCGCCCTGTTTCTGCACCACCGGCTGATAGGCGCTGCGCGCCTGCAGATTGTGCATGCCCGCGAGGCGCACGTTCTGGGCTTCCGGAGGATCGCCGATTTTGGGGGCGTTCTGCGCCAGCGCAAAGGGGCTTATGGCGCACGAAAGCAGGAGCGTTGTCGCGCCCTTTGTAAAACTAATCGACATTGCGTTTCTCTCCGATCTGAACTGGCCCGTTGGATGGACTCTTCGGCGCCCGCGCAAGGCAGGCCGCTGTGCGCAATCCACCACGGAAAGCGGTGGCGGTAAAGCCGGAAATTACCGGCTGCACGCGGCTCCGCCAAGAACGCAGAATTTGGCGCAGTGCGGGTGGTTAAGCGCCACCGGTTTAGCCGCCTCCGCCAGCGTGTTTCCCAGTTCGAACGCCGGGTCGTAGGCGATCAGCGTGCAGGCGAGGACGGCGGGGCTTGAAGCCCCCTTGCGTTTCACCACCATGCGCGAGGACGAACACATGATGTCGGCTGGCGATTTATCCAGGATGCTCCAGCAGCTCTCTGTAATTTCCGGCACATCGACGCGCGCATCCATCTCCGGAAACAACACCAGCGACACCGGATTGAACGCGTCGAGTTTTACGCCTAGTTCCGCAAAAAGCCGTGCATAACCCGCGCGCACGACGCCCTCGACTTCGCCGGAATAGAGCCTGCCCGCGACGTCAATGCGAAAACCACCGTCCGCGAGCCAGCGCAGCCCTTCAATTGTCGGTTTCCAACTGCGTTTGCCGCGTTCGAGTTCGTGCAGTTCCTGCGTGTAATGATCTATTGAAACGCGGATGGCGAGCTTTTCTCCATATTTTTCGCGCAAGGCGACGAGCTCCGGCAGAAACCGCCGCATCGGCTTCATCGCGTTGGTGAGGACCAATGTCTGAAAGCCGCGCGAGAGCGCGTCTTCAAGCATAGCAGGCAACGCCCGGTTCATGAAGGGTTCGCCGCCGGTGAAGCCTATTTGCCTTGTCGGCAACCCGTCGCGCGCGATTTCATCGAGATAACCTGCGACCTCGGCCGCGGAAATATATTCCAACCTGTCGTTGCGCGGCGTCGATTCGATGTAGCAATTCGCGCAGGCGAGATTGCACAAAGTGCCGGTGTTGATCCACAATGTCTCAAGCTTTTCGAGACCAACTGTGGCGCGCGCTTCGCCGCTCGCGGTTCTCGCGGCGTTCGCGAATTTGCCGGGCGCGAGCCGCGTGGGCTCGCTCGCAAAAGGCCATGCGGCGGCGTCGGCGCGCGCGTTGGACATGCGCCGCCATTCAAGCCTGCCCGGCGCGAGCGCCTTGCCGGCCTGTTTCTGTTCGGCGGCGGGCAGAACATCGCAACTCGGCCACACGCCGGTTTCCAGCGCAGCCGCATATTCCTCCGGCAGTTTCTTCGCTCGCATGCTCGCCGCCGCCGCGGCGTGATCGTACGCAAGCGCCACATGCTCAATCACGAGCGCGCGGGCGCGCGCGCCCGGCGACAGAATGCTGAACCAGACGCGCGGCGTGCCGTCGTTGGCGGGCATGCCGATGGCGCCTGGATTGTGCCAGAGCTTGCCGTCGACGATCTGGCTGAACGGCAGCCCGCTGTGGCCGCCGATGATCGCGTCCGCGCCCGCCGATTCGATGTCGCGCGCCTTGACGCGGGCGGGGGTCGAGGCAAAGACGAAACGGTTGATGGCGTTCAGACTGCCATGCACGAATGTGAGTTTAAGTCCGTTCATCTCGAGGTCGAGACGGCGGGGCAGGGCGCCCATCCAGGCGCGCGCGTCGTCGTTCAGCGCGGCGTCCGCTTGCGCATACCAGTTTCTCGAGAGCGTGTCGCACGTCGTGTCCGGGGCGTAGCCGCAGCCGCAGTCCGGCGCCTGTGAAAAAATCTGTTCCTCGCAATTGCCCATGACGACGTGAATGCCGGCCTCGCGAACAAGATCGACGCAGGCCGCGGGATCGCCGCCATAGGCGACGACGTCTCCAGTGCAGACTATGCGGTCGGCCGGGATCCGCCGCCGCAGCGCTTCCGCCAGCACCGCTCGCGTCGCTTCGAGATTCGAATAGGGGCCGCCAAAGACCAGGAGGGGGGCGTCAATCGCGCTGATAATGCTCATGCCTGCCTATTAAGCGAACCATTCAGGACCGGCGAGACCGTTCGGCGGGCCTCACGCATTTTTGAACGCGCCCGGCTGCGCTGCGCCAACTTGCGGGCCGCAGGCCGCTCGCCTAGCCTGCATAGTCTTTGCGGGAACGCCTTGCATGTCAATCAACAGCGAAACAAGCGCCCTCGAGCGAATGATCGAAGACGCGTGTTCGGTCGTCGCCTTCACAGGCGCCGGAATTTCAACGGAATGCGGCATCCCGGATTTTCGTTCCGCGGGAACCGCCTGGAAACGCCATCCGCCCATGCCTTATGACGAATTTCTCGCCAGCGAGGCGAACCGCGTCGTCGCATGGACGCGCAAATTCGCCGCGGACGATTCGTTTGGCGAAGTAAAACCCGGGCGCGGCCATCGCGCGCTCGCCGCGTTGATGGAGCGCGGAAAAGTCCGCGCCATCATTACCCAAAATATTGACGGACTTCACGCGGCGGCGGGCGCGCGCCCGGAAAATATCGTCGAGCTGCATGGCAATGGCACATACGCGGTTTGCCTCGCCTGCGGCGTGCGCCACGAACTTGCGCGCATTCGCGGCCCCTTCGAAGCCAGCGGCAGGGCCCCGCGGTGTCAGTGTGGCGGAGCCGTTAAGTCCGCGACGATTTCCTTCGGTCAGCGGATGCCTGTCGATCCGATGCGGCGCGCCCGCGCGGCCGCTCTCGACTGCGATCTTTTTCTTGCGATTGGATCGACTTTGGTTGTCCACCCCGCGGCGGGTTTCCCGATGCTGGCGAAGGAAAGCGGGGCCCGGCTGGTCATCATCAACCGGGACCCGACGCCGCTGGACGATCACGCCGACCTGATTCTGCGCGACGACATTGGCTCAATTCTGGAGCCTTTCATTTCGGGCGCGGTCTAAGTATCAACAAATCATCCACAGCCCGCAGATTTGGCTTGGACGCGCGCGTCCGGGTGCTATCTTTGCTGAGTGATTCTCTTGCGACGTGAGTCGTGTGTTGCGGTGTGACGGTTCCGATGGCGCGAGCGCGTCGGAGGCGACGTAGGGGGCCGATTTCGTGGATAGAAACGATCCTGTCTTACAGGGACCGGGCGGCGACGCGGGTCCCGAAACGCTGGAGCGCCCGATTGATCTTGTGGAGGTCGCCGGGCGCATAAAATGGTTCGATGTCGCCAAGGGTTATGGTTTCATCATCCCCGACGGCGGCGGCAATGATATTCTGTTGCATGTAACGGTGTTGCGGCGCGACGGATTCCAGACGGCGCCGGAAGGCGCGCGCGTCGTCGTCGAAGCGCAGGCGCGCGTCAAGGGAATGCAGGTGTTTCGACTCATTTCGCTTGATGAGTCCACCGCGATCCATCCGGCCCAATTGCCGCCCGCCCGCACGCATGCGCAGGTGACGCCCAGCGGCGGCTTTGAAATCGCGGTGGTGAAGTGGTTCAACCGCGTGCGGGGCTTTGGTTTCGTGACGCGCGGCGAAGGAACGGAAGATATTTTCGTTCACATGGAAACCCTGCGTAAGTTCGGTATCGCCGACCTCAAGCCCGGCGATGGTCTGCTGGTGCGTTTCGGGCCCGGTGGCAAAGGGCTTATGGCGGCGGAAGTACGTCCGCTGGAGACGAATCTGCCCTCGTCACACTAGAGCGTGTCGTCATTTAAGCCAAACGAGGGTGCAAACCAAATGCAGCCCGGCGAGGAAGTTTCGCGCGGTCTTCTCGTAGCGCGTCGCGATCCCTCGAAAATGCTTGATTA
>JANYDZ010000734.1 GCA_025363375.1 Hyphomicrobiales bacterium | reverse complement strand
CCAGCGTTTTCAGGGCGGTTTTCGCTTGAGGCAATGCGGACCTTCGAGCCGGCGCGAAACAGCGGCAGCCGCGCGCGCAACAAGATCGCGCCTTGCGTGAACACATTCGCGCGTTGACCGAACAAGCATGCAACGGCCGTCTTGACCGCATGGCTTCATCTGCTTCAATGGCGATTGTCCAGGAGACCGCCATGCCAGCCGCCTACGATCCCCAAAACATCTTCGCGAAAATCCTGCGCGGCGAAATGCCCTGTTGCAAGGTCTACGAGGACGATGTCGCCCTCGCCTTCATGGACATCATGCCGCGCGCCGAGGGCCACACGCTGGTCATCCCCAGGACGCCCGCGCGCGGCTTGCTCGACATGCCCGAGGACGCCCTGGGCCCCTACATGCTGCGGGTGCGCAAAGTGGCCGCCGCCGTGAAAAAAGCCATGCAGGCCGATGGCCTCACCATCCAGCAGTTCAACGAGAGCGCGGGGGGACAGGTGGTCTTTCACCTGCATTTCCACATCCAGCCGCGCTGGGAAGGCGTGGCGCTGAAACCGCCGGGCGCGATGGGCGACAAGGCGGCGCTGGAGGCGAACGCGGCGAAAATCCGGGCGGCTATTTGAGGGGTCGGCGCTGGCGGTTTCAAAAGCGAGCATCATGCCGGCGAATATTACCGCCATGGCTACCTCGTCGTGAAGCAAGCCGGATATTGGCTCAATACCGTCCCCTTCGCCGCGCGGTCGCAATAGGCCCGGGAGCGCCCGACCGCGCCTTAACATCTGCGCCAAAGCGGGACAGTTCCGGCAATCGGCGCGGGACGGTCGAACATTCGAATTCCGCATCGCACTGAAAGAGCGCCGGAATATCTCTTTCGACCATGCGCGCGGCGCGCTTGCACGCCTCTTGCAAATCACCGAGCAGGAGGCCAATCCCATGAACATTCTGTCCCAATTCAGGAACAATCGGCGCGGCAATGTCGCGATCGTCTTTAGTCTGGCGATGATCCCCGCGGTGTTTCTCGTCGGCATCAGCGTTGACTATGGTCGGGCGCTGAACGCCAAGGCCAAATTGCAGGGCGCGGTCGACGCCGCCGCCCTGATGACCGCCCAGGACGTCACTGGCAAGAGCGACGCGGCGCTGCAAACCTTGGCTGCGAGCGTGATCCGCTCCAACATGACCGGCGTCAATGGGCTCCAGCTCACGCAGGTCAACCTGCAGTCGAAAAACAACCAGATCGAGGTCGACGCCGCTGTGGCGATGGATACGTCCGTCGCCGGACTTTTGGGCTACCGGCACCTGGCGGTCAGCGCCCGGGCCGCGGCCAACAAACTGGCCGGGCAGAAATCCGACATTTACCTCCTGCTCGACAATTCCGCCTCGATGGGGCTCGCTGCGACGCCCGCCGGCCGCGACCAGCTTTACGCCCTGACGGGTTGCGCTTTCGCCTGCCATGATCCCGAAGGCGGACAGAAGAAATCAAACCTTCAGGTCGCCCAGGAGAACGGCATTCTCACCCGTCTCGACGTACTGCGCTCGTCGGTGACGACGCTGCTCACCCGCATCGACGCCAACAAGTCGCCCCTCGACTCCATTCGCGTGGCGATCTCTTCCTTCGACGACGCCGAGCGGGCGCAGACGCCGATCACCACCGATCTGTCGCAGGCCCGCAATTACATCCAGAACTATCAGCTGGGCGGCAACACCCTGTTCTCGAACGCCATGCCCTCGTTCCAGAGCGGCGTCGGGACCAGCGGCGACGGCAGGACCGCGCCGAAAAAATACGCGCTTCTGGTGACCGACGGCGTGCAGGGCAAGCGCGACCGCAGCATCGGCTTCAGGCCCTTCGACGCAAACCTGTGTTCCCAGTTGAAATCGCAGGGCGTGACCATGATCGTTCTCAACACCGAATATGTGCCGATGCCGAACGAAGCGCCCTATCGCGAGACCGTGATGCCGATCCAGGACCAGCTTGCGCCGGCGCTGCGCGCCTGCGCCTCGCCGGGCTTCTATTTCTCGGCGACAGACCAGCAGGACATCGTGCGGGCTTTCGACAGTATTTTTCAAAGCCTGATGGCGAAAATCCGCCTGACTCAATAAGCGCTGCGCTCAACCGGCCGCCGGCGGGGTCGCTGGCGGGTTCTTGCCCATTGGCAACCGCCGGCGCCAGCGCTGGCTTGTTTGAGGCAGGGCCTGGCCCGCAGCTTGCGCCGCGCGCCGCGCCCCTCTATTCAACGCCCTTACATTTCCCGGAACCCCATTATGGCAGAGCCCAGCCGCGCCTCCCTGCCGACCTACAACGCGCCCGGCGCGCGTTTCGTGATCGCCGAAGCGCGCTTCTATGATTCCATCGGCGGCATGCTGCTCGAGGGAGCCAAACGCACGCTTGACGCCGCCGGCGCCGCCTATGACGTGATATCGGTTCCCGGCGCGCTGGAATTGCCCGCCGCCGTGCGCATCGCCACGCGCGGCGGGCGTTACGCG
>JANYDZ010000659.1 GCA_025363375.1 Hyphomicrobiales bacterium | reverse complement strand
GATTTCGCGCGCCAGCCCTATCTCGTCATGGAGGAGATCAAGGGCCATTCGGTTTTCTCCCTTCTGGAAAAGGCGCCTTTGCCGCCCGCCGAGGTCGCGTCCATCGGCCGCAGGATCGCGGCGGCGCTCGTCGATCTGCATCGGCAAAACGTGCTGCATCTCGACATCAAGCCGTCCAACGTGATGATTCGCGACAGCGGCGAGGCCGCGTTCATCGACTTCGGCCTGTCGCGCCATTTGCTGCTGCCGGACCTGCTTGAAGAAGAGTTCAAGGTGCCCATGGGCACCGGGCCCTATATCGCGCCCGAGCAGATCATGAAGAACCGCTCCGACCGGCGTTCTGACTTTTTCTCGCTCGGCGTCCTGCTCTATTACCTCGCGACGAACGTGCGGCCCTTTGGCCTGCCGCAGGCCCAGAGCGAGTTGCGCAAACGCATCTGGCGCGATCCGGTTCCGCCGCTCAAGCTGGCGCCTGATTTTCCGCCGTGGCTGCAGGAGGTGATCCTGCGCTGCCTCGAAGTCGACCCGGAGGACCGCTACGAGACGGCCGCGCAGCTGGCGTTCGATTTTCTCAATCCCGCGCAGGTCCAACTGACCGAGCGCGCCCGCCGGCTTGAACGCGACACGTTCATGACCGCGATCCGCCGTCGGTTCAAATCGCGCGGCAAGGGCGACAGACGGTTTCTGCCCGTGCCGGGACACGCCAATCTGGCGCCCATCATCATGGTCGCGGTGCATTTCGCCGATGAATCGGAGGCGCTGAACGACGAATTGCGCGGCTGCGTCAAAAGGCTGCTGGCGATCTCGCCGGGCGTGCGCGTCGCCTGCGTCAACGTGCTCAAGCTCAATCTTTTGACGATCAGCCCGACGCTCGACGACGAGGGCCGCAACATCCACGTGCTAAGGCTGGTGGAGCTGAAGGAATGGGCGCGGCCGCTGGGCCTTTCTCAGGAGCGCGTCACGTTCCACGTGCTCGAACACATGGACCCCGCGGTCGCCCTCAACGACTACGCCAAGATGAACCACGTCGATCAGGTGCTGATCGGCGCGAGCGCGCGCTCGACCCTGCGCCGCCTGCTGGGCAACGTCTCGTCGAAGGTCGTCGCCGAGGCGCCTTGCACCGTCACGGTCGTGCGCGTGCCGCAGGGCGGTCTGCAGCACGATCTGGTCGGCGAGCCAACGATTGCGGGGAGCTGAGAAAGCTACTCCGCCGCCCGCGACAGGCCCTGTTCCTTCTCCAGCGCCGCGCGGAAAGAGCGGCGCGCGTGGGTCATCGCCACATCCGCCTTGATGCCGACAAGCGGACGGTCGGGCTCGCGCGCCACGCGCGCCTGCTGCCCCTCCAGGATTGTGATGTCCTCGACGAAGGTCGGGTAGATTTCGTCGTACATCTGCTGGGTCGCCTCCGGCTCGTTCTGACGATAGCCGTTGGCGGTGGACCAGAAATAATAGCAGGTGTCCTCGGTTTGCGGCGTCATGCCGTGGAAGACGCGCAGGTGGAAGCCGTCCTGATTCCGGTCGGCTTTCGCGTCTTTGCCGACGGCGAGCGCGCCCGACCACTGCACGATGCTGCCGGGCAGGAAATATTCGAATTCCTGCCAACGATCGACATTGGCGGCGAAGCCGGCGCCTTTCACGTAGGTCGGCGGCGGTTTCGAATCCATCATCCAGCGGATGTAATGGGCGCCCTGATCGGTGCGCGTCACGTCCATCTGCGCGTTCACGTGCGCCTTGGGATTGCCGCCTATGGTCTTGGTGTGGACATAGCCGAGATGGGTCAGGTCCATCAGATTGTCGACGAGCATGAAGTAATTGCACTTGATGTCCATGACCGCCGTGCGATGCGGCCACTTCGCGGGCTGATCGTGCCAGGGATAATCGACGATCTTGCCTTCGTCGGCGAGCGCCGGATCGCCCATCCAGATCCAGCAGAAGCGTTGACGCTCGACAACCTTGTAGGCGCGGATTTTCGCGGCGGGCGGGATGTTGTCCTGCCCGGGAATTTCGACGCACTTGCCGTTCGTGTCGAAGACGAGGCCGTGGTAGCCGCATTGCAATCCGTTCTCGACGATTTTGCCGACGCTGAGCGGCGCGCCGCGGTGGCAGCAGCGGTCCTCGACCGCGCCCGCCTTGCCGTTCTGATCGCGGTAGACGACGAGCGGCTCGTTCATGATGGTGCGCGCGACCATTCCCTTGTCGAGTTCGTCGCTCCAGGCGGCGACGTACCAGCCGTTGCGCAGAAATGGTTCGATCGTGGCGTCGGTCATGGATTTCCTCCTGCCTTGAAACCTTGTCCGTCGGGCAATATTTTAGCTCTCTAAGAGAGCGCTCCGATAGAAGCCTTTAAACGCAAAAGCGTCAAGGCCGCATTTGCCGACGTTTGGCGAAACGCGCCGGTTGATTTGCGGTCTCCAGGGTCCCCGCCTAATATGCCGCCAATCGCACGCGGGACGTCGCCGGGGGGAATCCATGCGCACTCTGGGATTTGGAAAATTCGCGGTCGCCGTCGTCGCCTCGATGCTGCTGGCCGGCGCCGGCCGCGCGGCCGACAAGATCAAGGTCGGCAAGTCCGTGCCCTTCGCATGGATGTTCCAGGTCATCGACGTGGGCACGGAGACCGGCATCTTCGCCAAACACGATATCGAGCTGGAAGTGAGTTCGTTTGCGGGCGACGCGCGCATGCAGCAGGCGCTCACCGCCGGCAGCATCGAGATAGGCCTTGGCGGCGGTCCAGGCATCGGCTTCATGGCGAAGGGCGTGCCGGCGAAAGCCATCGCCGCCTTCGCGAACCAGCCGAAGAGCATCGCGGTCGTCGTGCCCTTCGACGCGCCCTACAAGGCGCTGAGCGAAATGAAGGGCAAAAAATTCGCAGTTACGACGGCGGGCTCGCTGACGGACTGGCTCATTCGCCGCGGCGCCGCTGCGCAAGGCTGGAAGCCGGACGACATCACCATCGTCGCGCTTGGCGGTCTCGAAACATTTCTCGCGGGATTGAAGACCAGGCAAGTCGACGCGTTGATGCTGGCGACGGAGGTCACCTTCTCGCTCGAAGCCAGGAAAGAGGCGCGCATTCTCGAGACCATGGACAAATACGCGCCGAAGTTCCACACGCATCTGCTGTTTGCGCGCGACGACATGATCGCCGGCAAGCCTGAAGTCGTGCGGCGGTTTCTCAAGGCGTTCTTCGAGACAATCGCCTTCATCAAGGCGAACAAGGCGAAGAGCGTTGAAATTACCGCGCGCAGCCTCAAACTCCCGGTCGCGGATATGGAGCGCACGTGGGAAGGCCAGATCGACATGTTCAATGTCGACGGCTCTTTTAGTCCGGAGGCCATGGCGGTGCTGCGCGCGTCGCTTGTCGAAATGGGCATCGTCGACGCGCCGCCAAAAGACGAGGACGTGCTGATGACAAAATACCTGCCGGTGAAACCGTAGGTTGCCGCGACCGATGCGTCAGTGGAGACTTTCTTGAGCGACGTGCCGGCGATCCGCATCAGCGACGTTTCGCACGCCTATGTCGGCGGCTCCGGACGGGTCGATACGCTCGAGCGCGTGTCTCTCGACGTGAGGCGCGGCGAGTTGTTGTGCCTCATCGGGCCCAGCGGCTGCGGCAAGAGCACGCTGCTCAACATCGTCGGCGGCTTGATCGCGCCCACCACCGGTTTCGTGGAGGTGAACGGCGCGCGCGTCGAGGGGCCCTCGCCCGGACGCATCGCCTACGTGTTCCAGGAAAACACGCTGTTTCCCTGGAACACAGTGATGGACAACATTCTTGTCGGCCTCGAATTTCAGGGCGTGCCGCGGGCCGAAAGGGCTTCGCGCGCGGAGGACGCTCTGGTCTGCGTGGGCCTCATGGATTTCGCGAAACATTATCCCCACCAGCTCTCCGGAGGCATGCGGCAGCGTGTGGAACTTGGACGCGCGCTTATCGGAGAAACAGATATTCTGCTAATGGATGAACCTTTTTCCGCACTGGACTACCTCACTCGTTTGCGTATGCGTAAAGAGCTGGCGCTCATGTTGGAACAGCGTCCTTGTACCGTGGTATTAGTAACGCATGATATCGAAGAAGCCGCTCAATTGGCAGATAGCGT
>JANYDZ010000656.1 GCA_025363375.1 Hyphomicrobiales bacterium | reverse complement strand
CGCACGAACGCGAGCAGGCCGTACGCCCAGCTGAGTCCGCCCCAGTCGCCCAGCTCGCCGAAACCCTGCACGTGCCCATTTGCGACCTGGGCAGCCGCATGAATTTCCCCACGCGGCATAAATATAATCTGAGCGAACGCGCCCGTGGTCTGGTCGCCCAGGCGGATGTGATTGTCGGACTTGAAGTCAACGATTTCTACGGCGCGACGCATTCGTTTCACGACACCGTCGAGAGTCGCTCGACATCGCGCGTCAGGAAGGACGTGAAGCTCGTCAGCATCGGCTCCGGCGATCTCTTCATGCATTCCAATTATCAGGACTTCATGCGATATCAGCCGATGGAACTCGCCATTCCCGCCGACGCGGAAGCGAGCCTACCTTACCTCACGGAAGCCCTGCGCAAGGCTATTACGTCCGCGATGAAGGCGAAATTCGAGGCGCGCGGCGAAAAGCTCGCCGCCGCGCACGATCAGGCGCTGAAGGCGGCGCGGAACGACGCGCTGTTCGCATGGGACGCGAGCCCGATCGCGACGGGCCGGCTCTGCGCCGAAGTCTTCGAAGCCATCCGCGACGAAGACTGGTCGCTCGCCTCCACCACCGGCAATTTTGTCAGCGGCTGGCCGCAGCGTCTCTGGGACATGAAGAAACATTATCACAACACGGGCGCCGCCGGCGGTTCGGGCATCGGCTATTGCGCGCCCGCGGCGGCGGGCGCCGCGGTCGCCAACAAGAAGCACGGCCGCATCACGGTTTCGATCAACCCGGACGGCGACATGATGTATCAGCCCGGCGTGTTGTGGACGGCGGCCAACAGCCGTCTGCCGGTTCTCTATGTCATGCACAACAACCGCGCCTATCATCAGGAAATTATGGGCATCCAGCGCATCGCCAACCGCCGCCAGCGCGGCGTTGACCGCGCGCATATCGGCGTCGCCTTGCGCGATCCCTTCATCGACTACGCCACAATGGCGCGCGGCCTCGGCGTCAAGGCGTTCGGGCCGGTCACCGATCCCAAAGAGCTTGGCCCCGTGTTGAAGCAGGCGGTGGCGATCGTCAAAAGCGGCGAGCCCGTGCTCGTCGATGTCGTGACGCAGGGACGCTGAGGAGAGCCGCGATGAAACGTTTGTTGTCGCCTCTGGCGCTCGTTCTCTTAACCGGCGCCGCGCTGGCTCAAGCGCCAGCCGGCGACGCCGCGCGCGGGCGCGAATTGTTCATGAAGGATGGCTGCTACCAGTGTCACGGCACGGTGGGGCAGGGCTCGCGCGGCGCCGGACCGCGCCTGTCGCCGAACACGCCGCCGTTCGAGGCGTTCGCGCAGGCGGTGCGCAAGCCCGCCAACGTCATGCCCGTCTACACGCCGCTCGTGCTCAGCGACGCGGGATTAGCCGACATCCACGCCTATTTGCGCGGATTGCCCGGGCCCGCGAAGGCGGAGGACGCGAGGATATTGCGGTAGGGCGTTTCCCGCCTATTTCGCCCCGACATAAGGTCCCAGCGCCTTGTCCGCTTCTTTCGCGAAGCTGAGATCGATCACCTTGTCGAGATCGACCGGCTCGCTCACCCAGCCCTGCGCGCGGAAAAACGCGTAATCCTTGTCGACGCTTTCGCGGCTGATGTCGCCGTTGGCGTTGACGGCGTTCATGTAGATGGCGGTCAGAATATCAAGGGGCATGTTGAGATTGCGCGACAGAACGTCAAGCGCTCTTTCCGCCTTCGGCGAAATGCGTCCGCCTTCAAGCGCGTCGCTCATGGCGCGCACGCCGCGCAGCCAACCCTTCATGAAGCGCAGCGCCACGTCCTTGCGTTCGGAGGCGAATTTCTCGCTGTAGAAGATCACGGAGATCTGCTGGTTGGGATAGAAGTCGTTGGTGTTCTGCATGCGCACGCCAATGCCGAGGCGTTCGATCACGGTCTCCTGCGGCTCAATGAGCAAGGCCCCGTCGAGCGCCTTGTTTTGCAAGGCCGCGACCATGTTGGGGAAGGGCATGAACACGGGCGTCGTGTCCTCGTAGGCGATTCCCGCGGCTTTCGAGGCCTCGTTCATGAGCGACAGCGACGTCACGCCCG
>JANYDZ010000604.1 GCA_025363375.1 Hyphomicrobiales bacterium | reverse complement strand
GCGGGGTCAAGTTGGCGCCTTATTTCTGGCGCCTTATTTCACCGTTGTGCCCAGCACATTTTTCACGCGTTCAATGACCTCCTTCGGGGTCGCGAGAATTTGCTGGATCGCAATCCGCGTTTCCTCGCCGCTCATTGGAATAATCTCCGAGCCGGATTTTTCCGCATCGGCTAAAAACGCGGGATCCTCAATGGTTTGGGCCAAGGCCTTGCGCAGAATCGCAACGCGCGCGGCAGGCGCGCCCGGAGGCATTGCCAGCGTGCGGTTGAGCGCGACGGCGGTCGAGAGAAAGCGCGCGACAGGCTCCTTTTCCGCGTCGCCTTTCACAAGGTCGAGCAGCAAGGGAACATGCGGCAATTCAGGCTCCTTGCTCATGCCCGTCTGGATGAGAATGTTGAATTTTCCCGCTTTGGAATCAGAGGGATAGACCGCCTTCAGGTTGGTCCAGTTCCAGGCGCTGCGGCCTTCGGTCTCGCCGCGCTCGGCGGACAGGTTCATCTGGCCGCCGCCGTCATAGCCGGAGACAATTTTGAAGCGCGTTCCCAGCAGCGCGTTATAGGCTGCGGGCAATTGCGAATCGGTGCCGCCGGCGCCGGTCGAGGGCATGACAACCTCTTGATTTTTCGCGTCTTCCAGCGTTTTGACGCGGGAGCGCGGCCACGTCGCGGCGATGAAGGTGGATTTGGCGAGATTGCCGAGCCAGTTGAAATCGCCGAGCGAGACTTGCAGGCCCGGCTGGCCCGTCGGTTCATGTACCATAAGCCCTTGACCCACCAGCGAAATAAACGTTCCGTCTCGAGGCGCCATCCGGCCGGAATGATTGAACGCAAGCAGACCGCCGGCGCCGGGCTGATTGGCGACGATGACGTTGGGATTGCCGGGAATATGGCGCCCAAGATGGCGCGAGAGCGCGCGCGCATAGGCGTCATAGCCCCCACCTGGTCCAGTGTGGCATTGAATTATAATGGTTTTTCCGCGATAAAAATCAACCTCCTGCGCCTTGGCGCCACCCGCCAGGCCGGCGATCGCCGCAAGAATGATGATGCGCTGCACGGCGGTTTCCCCTGTGTTTGCGCGCAGGCTACGCGCGGCGCGCGACGCGTCAAGCGCGCTGTCTGCGCGGGCGTGGTTTGCGCGTGTCGTCGATGCGCGATTGACCGCGCAATTCAACGAAAGCTTGCGCGGCCGCCACGCGTGACGCTAGGCTCCTCTCACGCGCACAAAATCGCGCGCGAGGAGGAGCCATGAGCGAGGCGCAGGACAGGCAGGACATTCGCGACATCGTCGAGAGCTGGGTGATCTGGCGCGACAGCGGCGACTGGGAGAATTTCCGCACGTGCTGGCACGAGGGCGCCGTCATGAACGCAACCTGGTTTCAGGGCGACGCCGGGCAATTCATCGCCAACGCCGCGAAGGCTTTCGCCTCCAGCAATTCGGTCAGCGTTCATTTTCTCGGGGGCACTTCGATTGCGCTCAAGGGCGCGCGGGCGGTGGCGCAGACCAAGATGATGATTTCTTCACGCGACGAGGTCGATGGCTGCCCCTGCGATGTCGTGTGCAGCGGGCGTTTTTATGACTTTTTCGAAAAGCGGAACGGGCGTTGGGCGATTGCGGAGCGTCAACCGATCTACGAGAAGGACCGGCTCGATCCACTTGATCCCGCAAAAATGCCGAAGTTCGACCAGGAAGTGTTTAACTCGATCCCCTCGGGCTATCGACACCTCGGCTATATCCAGGTGAAACGCGGGCTGCCGGTGAAGCGCAACATGCCGGGGCTGCGCGGGCCGGAGGTCGAAGCGCTGTATGCAAGGGGAAAGGCCTGGCTGGGAGAGTGAGCGGTCTCGCCGCCGCGCTTTGCCTGCGAGCTTGTGCGCCTTTTTCCGCTTGCGGGAAGTGGCCGACAGGCCGGACGAGGGTGTTTTCCTCGTTGACGAACAAAGGGCACCCCTGCGCCGGCGTTGCGCCCGGCTTGTGGTCCCTGTTCCCACCAACGCCAAAATTCAGATAGGCTGCCTGCGGCGCGCCCGCCGCGCGCCGCATTCACGGGGGAAAGTCCATGAAAAAGCTGTCCGGACTCGTCGTCGCTCTCGCGGCCCTCGCCGCCTGCGCCGTCGGCGCCCTGCCCGCGCTGGCGCAGGCCAAAAAGGTCGTTGTCGGCGTCAATTCCCTGACCGCCATCTACTGGCCGACTTACGTCGCGCGCGCCAAGGGGTTTTACGCCAAAAACGGGCTCGACGCCGACATTATCCTCACGGGCTCTCCGGTCAGCGCGGTGCAGCAGATCGTTTCGAAATCCATCGATATCGGACACCCCACGCTTTACGTCGCGGTGAACGCGCTGGCTCATGAGGCGGATATGACGCTGATCGGCTGCATCGTGAACACCCTGCCCTATTCCATGATGTCGCCGCCCGACATCAAAACGGCGAAAGACCTCAAGGGCAAGAAGATCGTGCTGGGCTTCCGCACGGATGTGTTGACCCTGATGTGGCGCGAGTGGGTGAAATCGCAGGGGGTGGAGCCCGACGACATCGATCAGATCTATGACCCGCAGGCGGCCAACCGCTACGCCGCCGTGGCGCGCGGGCACGCCCATTCGGCGATGCTCAACGCGCCCTTCGATCTACGCGCCCGCGCGGAGGGCATGCGCACGCTGCTGGAGTTCGGGCCCCAGTCAAAAGGCTATGCGATGGCTGTCGCCGCCGTTCGTCCCGATTATCTCAAGGCCAATCCGGAGATCGTTCGCGCCTATCTGAAAGCGACGCAGGACGCCATCGACTGGCTCTATGATCCCG
>JANYDZ010000541.1 GCA_025363375.1 Hyphomicrobiales bacterium | reverse complement strand
CCTGAGCCTCTCCGGGCCCGGGAAGCGGCCTTCCTTGGTCGGAGGGACGGCGCTGCCAAATCTGCGGCTACCCGTTCAAATTTTCAATCCTTCGGGAAAACCTTTAGGCTCAAGGAAAGCAGGGAATCGGGAGGGAAACATGAATATCCGCGCGCGCATTCTGGGCGTAATCCTTGTTTTTCCAATTTTATCAACGGTCTCGAATGGCGCCGAGCTCCTCATCCTGAGCAATCAGGGCGCAACGCCCGGCGTGAAAGAACTCGCCGACGGATTCAGCCGAGCCAGCGGCCATAAAGTAAGCGTTCTCGAGGAATCCGGCGCGGCGTTCGAACAGCGTATCGCCAACGGGCCGGCGGACCTCGTCACTCTGGGGCCCGAAGCCATGGCGGATCTCGCCAAAAAAGGCCGGGTCGCCGGCGATTCCGTTACGCCGTTTACATTGGCGGGCCTCGGAGTTTCAGTGCGCGCCAGCGCGCCGAAGCCCGATATCAGCACGGTCGAAGCCTATAAAACCGCGCTGCTGGCGGCCAGATCGATTGGTTATTCACGCGGTTGCAGCGGCCAGCACGTCGCCGAAGGCATTGAGGAGATGGGACTTACAGCGCAATTGAAACCGAAAGCGCAACTCACCGGCGGCGGCACGGGTCCAGTGACGTTCTATCTGGCGCGCGGCGATTTTGAACTGGGCATCCAGCAAAGCAACATCATGGTGGGCGCGCCGGGAACCGATTATGTCGGCCCCGTGCCGGGAATTATGAACAAGCCCTGCCCCAACAGCGTCGCGCTGTTGAAGGTCTCGCAACAGCAGGACGCGGCGCGCGCGATGATCCGTTTCATGGTCTCCCCGGAGGCCGCGCCGCTGTTGCGCAAGGCGCACGAGGAGCCCGCGCGGAATTAGGCGTTCTCGTCCCGCTCAAGCGCTGCAATGAGCGATTCGGTGTCGGGCGCGGGCGCGGCGCGGACGACGAGGCCCGCATCCCTCAACGGCGCCGCGGCGTCTTGCGAAATGCAGACATGCGTCAACTTCCTCAAAGCGCCGCCTGCGCCCGCCGCGCGCGCAAGATCGAGAAACAATTGGGCGCTGCGGCGAGAGAAATGCAAGACAGCGTCGATTTTGCCCCCGTTCAGCAAAGCGACGGCTTCGCCCGCAAGCGCGGTTTCCGCGCGGGCTTCGTACATGATGACGGCTTCAACGCGGTGATTTGCTTCGCGCAGCGCGGCTTCGAGCAATGGCTTGCGGTCGCGTCCCGCGAGGTAAAGGAAACGCCCGCGGCACGGCGCATTTGCAAGCAACGCGGCCGTCAGCGCCGCGACATCTGGAAGCGGGTCTGACACTTTGCGAAAACCGCGCGCCCGCGCGGCGGCCGCGGCGCGCGCGCCAACGACGTGCATCGGCAGATCGCGCAGGGAATCGACCGCGGCTTGCGCAAGAAGCTCCAGCGCCGGCGCGCTGGTAGCGATCAGCGCGTCGAAATTTTCCGTTGGCGGCGCGGCTTTCGTCGCGACGATCCGCATGACCGGCGCGATAAACGCCGCATGCCCTCGCGCAATCAGGCGCGCCGCTGTGGCTTCCGAATCCCGCATTGGCCGTGTCAGGAGAACGCGCATTGTCAAGGCAGCACGCCGGGCGGCAGTTGCTCCAGCAGGGCGCGGCCGGCGCGCGCGCCGATTTGCCCCGCCTCGGCGAGTGGTCCCGCGTCGGCGACCGTAAAAATTTCCGAACCATCGTTGCGCAACACAAGTCCATTCAGGATAATCTGGTGGCCGACGATTTTAGCGTGGCCGGCGATGGGCGTTTTGCACGAACCGTCGAGAACGCGCAGAAACGCGCGTTCCGTCGTCAGGGCGTGCAACGTGGCGGCGTCGAGGATCGTGTCCAGCGCCGCGCGGGTCGCGTGATCGTCGGCGCGCGTGGTGACCGCAATTGCGCCCTGACCGACAGCCGGCAGAAACTCCTCCACGGAAAGCAGCGCCGTGGCGCGATGCGCGAGGCCTAGCCGCTTCAGTCCGGCGAAGGCCAGCAGGGTCGCGTCAATCTCGCCGGATTCGGCCTTCCGCAAGCGGGTTTCGACATTGCCGCGCAGCAAAACGACGTTGATGTCGGGGCGAAGCCGCCTGACCTGCGCCTGGCGCCGCAGCGAAGCGGTCCCGAGCGTCGCGCCCTTGGGCAAGCCTGCGATGGAGTTCGCTCTTGCCGAAATGAGCGCGTCGCGGACGTCTTCGCGCGGCAAATAGCCGGCGATGACAAGGCCCTCGGGCAACAAGGTAGGCAAGTCCTTGGAGGAATGGATGGCAATGTCGATGCCGCCTTCAAGTTGCGCCGCGTCGATCTCCTTGGTGAAGAGCCCCTTGCCTCCCGATTCGCCGAGCGCCCGGTCCTGGATCATGTCGCCGGAGGTCCGGATAACCACGATTTTGATATCCGTTTCGGGAATATCGTGTGCGGCGGCCAGCAGCCGGCGCACCTCGTGGGTTTGCGCCATTGCGAGCGGCGAGCCGCGCGTTCCGATCTTCAATCGTGGGGGGGACATGGCCTGAACTCTTTGCGTGCGTAGGTCGGATGACTATAGGGTGCGGGGTTCCGCCGGCAAAGAGCGCGGCAAACCGGTGCTTTGATGATTGTATTGGGAATTGAAACGACGTGCGACGAGACCGCCGCGGCCATTGTGCGCACGGGCCCCGACGGCGTTGGGGAAATTGTCTGCGACGAAGTGATGAGCCAGATCGCCTTGCATGCCGCCTTTGGCGGCGTCGTACCGGAGATCGCCGCGCGCGCCCATGTGGAAGTCATCGACAAACTGGTGCGGCGCGCGCTGAAAAAGGCGGGCGTGAAAATCGCCGATCTCGACGGAATTGCCGCCGCCGGCGGTCCGGGCCTGATCGGCGGCGTCATGGTGGGGCTCACCATGGGCAAGGGGCTGGCGCTGGCGGGAAGCAAACCCTTCGTCGCGGTCAATCATCTGGAAGCGCATGCGTTGACCGCGCGTCTGACCGATGGAATCGAGTTTCCCTATCTTCTGCTGCTGATATCGGGCGGTCATACGCAATTGATCGCAGTCAAGGGCGTCGGCGACTACGCGCGTCTGGGCACAACGCTCGACGACGCTTTGGGCGAGGCGTTCGACAAGGTGGCAAAGATGCTCGGACTGCCCTATCCGGGCGGGCCGCAAGTCGAAATCGAGGCGGCGAAAGGCGATCCCGCCCGGTTTGAATTTCCACGGCCCATGCTGCGGCGGCCCAACGCGGACTTCTCGCTCTCGGGCCTCAAAACAGCGGTGCGGCTGGAGGTTGAGAGACGCGCGCCGCTCAACCGCCAGGATGTCGCGGATCTCTGCGCGTCGTTCCAGGCCTCTATTGTCGATGTGATTATCGATCGCACGCGCGTGGGTTTGAGGTTGTTCCACGAAAAATGCGGCACCCCAACCGCGCTGGTGATTGCCGGCGGCGTGGCCGCCAATTCGGCCATTCGCGGCGCGCTGAACCGCTTCGCCCGGGAGACGGGCCTGCGCGCGGTGCAGCCGCCGCTGGCGCTTTGTACCGACAACGGAGCGATGATCGCCTGGGCGGGGATCGAAAGACTGCGCCTTGGCCTTACGGATGATATGAATTTTGCGCCGCGCGCGCGCTGGCCGCTCGACGCCGGCGCCGCGCGCGGGCACAATCCAAAGGCCTGAAAGATTCGGGCCTGAGGCAAAGCACCGCTGGGCCAATCATGTGGAAAAAACTGTTCGTGTTGGCGCTGTTGGCGAGTGTCGTTCCCGGCGATGCGCGCGGCCCTATTGACCAAGAGCCCGTGATGGCGGGCGTCCGGCTGTTCTTCGGACCGCGCCCCGGATTCGAAGAGGTCGATACGGACCTGACCGGTCGCGCGCGTCGGACGCTCGATATCGCGGCCTATGTATTGACGGACAAGCGGATCATCGCGGCGCTTGAAGCCGCTGTTAAACGCGGCGTGAAGGTGCGGCTTTATCTTGATCCCGAACAGCCCGGCGGGCGGGCCGGACTCAGCGCGCGTTTCGCCCAATTGTTGCGCGGGAGTGGCGTGGAGGCGCGGATCAAGGGGATTGGCGCAGACTATATGCATATGAAGGCCTATCAGGTGGACGGGCGTTACCTGCGCAGCGGATCCGCCAATTTTTCATTTTCAGGCGAGCATCGGCAGGACAACGACATCATTGTAATCGAAAGCCGGGCGGCGGCCGGAGCTTTCACGCAGCAGTTTGAACAATTGTGGGCGCGGGCCGGCAATGTTCCGTTTGCGCCCTGAACCGGCGTGGAAAGCGTGAGCCCAATGACGAACTACGCGACGATCTCCGTGCTGGGCGCCGGCGCCTGGGGCACGGCGCTGGCTAACGCCGCAGCGAGGGCGCGGCATGATGTCGCGCTTTGGGCCCGCGACGCTGGCCAGATTGCCGAAATGACGGCGAACCGGGAGAGCCGCCGCCTGCCGGGAGTAAAGATCGAGGCGCGGGTCCATCCGGAAGCGTCGCTGGCAAAGGCGGCGGCGGCGGATCTCATTCTCGCCGTGGTCCCGGCGCAGGCGACGCGCGAACTGGCGCTGGCGTTGGCGCCGCTCGCACGGCCAGGCGCTCCGATCGTGCTGTGTTCCAAGGGAATCGAGCGGGGCAGCGCCAAATTCATCAGCGACGTGATCGCTGAATGTTTGCCGGGACATCCGCCGGCGGTGCTGTCAGGTCCCAGTTTTGCGGCGGATGTGTCGCGTGGTCTGCCGACAGCGGTGACGCTGGCCGCACAGAACGAAGGGCTGGCGCAAGCGATTGCCGGCGCGCTCTCGGGGCCGACTTTCCGTCTCTACCATTCGAACGATGTGCGCGGCGTGGAAATCGGCGGCGCCGCCAAAAATGTCCTCGCCATCGGCTGCGGGATCGCCGCCGGGCGAGGCTTGGGCGCAAGCGCCGGCGCGGCCCTGATCGCGCGAGGCTTTGCGGAACTCGTCCGGTTCGGGCGGGCCTACGGGGGGCGTGCCGAAACGTTCATGGGCCTGTCCGGACTTGGCGATCTCGTGCTGACCTGCGGGTCCGCGCAATCGCGCAATTTCTCATTCGGGCGGGCGCTGGGGACGGGCCTCGGGTTACAGGAAGCGTCCCGGGGCGGATTGGCGGAAGGGGCCTATACCGCTTCAGTGCTGGTTACGATGGCGCGCGCAAAGGGCGTGGAAATGCCGATTTGCGAGGCGGTGGAGTCCATAATTGCCGGACGGATCGGCGTGGACGGCGCGGTGGAAGCGTTGATGGCGCGGCCTTCGCGGGCTGAAAGCTGAAGCATTCAGCCAACTTGCTGGCGCCCGGGCGGATGGCCAACAGCGCGAAGGGCGGAATCACGACCGGTTTGCAGCAACGCGACAGGCTGGATTTCATAGACATGCCGTTCGGTGCGCAAGTCGCGATGGTTCCAGGTTTCGTTGAGCTCGCGCGCCTCAATTTCGAGATTTTCGCGAGAATCGCTGACGAGGAGGACAAGCGCCGCCGGTTTTGTCTGAACCAGCGCCCAAAGACGTTTGCGGGCGGCGCGCCCTGCTTCGTCGGGCTTCGGCGCGGCGCGGCGCGGCGTCAGCAGCGACCTGATCGCCGTCCCGATGCGAAAGCTCCCGACCCAACTGGTCATAACGCAACTCCTGCCGGCGTCGGCGATTGCATCGCTGTTTCTGTCCGTGACCTGCATCCTACCGAAAGCCCGGCAAATGCAAAATGTTTTTATTCGGGCCGTGGAAGATTTCGCGCGCATGTCTTCCACGCCACGGTGGCGCCGGCGGCGGGAAAATCCTGATGAACCTTGCTGCGGATGCCGGACTGCGCCGGGTTGCGCCTGAAAAAGTCATGTGTTAGGTCGGGCGCGCCTAAAGGGTTGAGAGTGTTTTCGCGCTTTTTCCCCGCTTCCAAACAGCTTGTCAGGCAGGGTTGCGGCATTTGCCGCCGCAGCGAGGCTCCTTGTGACAAGCGCCCGTGGTTTCGCCAGTCCAGAGGACGATTGTGGCTAAAGAAGAGACGGTCGTATCCGGCATGGCGGGGCGTTACGCGGACGCTCTGTATCAGCTTGCCCGCGATTCGAGGACGACCGAGAAAATTGCCGCCGACCTGAAGGTTTTCGGCGACCTCGTAGCCGCGCAACCAGATCTGCAGAACATGGTTCGCAGCCCGGTCTTCACCGCCGAATCGCAATTGAAGGCGCTCGACGCCATTCTGGCGAAAGTGGGCGTCTCCGGCGTTGCCGCGAATTTCATCAAACTGGTTGCGTCAAAACGCCGCTTGTTCGCCATCGGCGACATGATCGCGGGTTACAACAAGCTGCATGATTCCGCGCGCGGCGTTACCCGCGCCGACGTCACCGTGGCCGAGCCCTTGTCCGACGCCCATCGCGCAACGCTTGAGCAAACGCTCAAGGAAATCTCGGGCGGCAAGTCCGTCGATGTGAATGTGACCGTGGACCCGTCGATTATCGGCGGACTCATCGTCAAGCTCGGGTCCCGCATGGTCGACGGCTCGCTGAAAACCAAACTCAACTCAATCCGCACACGTATGAAAGAGGTCGGCTGATGGATATCCGCGCCGCTGAAATTTCGGCGATTCTCAAGAACGAGATCGCCAACTTTGGCAATGAAGCTCAAGTGACCGAAGTCGGTCAGGTGCTGTCCGTCGGCGACGGCATTGCCCGCGTCTACGGGCTCGACAACGTCCAGGCGGGCGAGATGGTCGAGTTTGAAAACGGCATTCGCGGCATGGCGCTCAATCTCGAGAGCGACAACGTGGGCATCGTCATTTTCGGTTCCGACCGGGACATTAAAGAGGGCCAGACGGTCAAGCGCACCGGCGCCATCGTGGACGTGCCCGTTGGCAAGGAGCTGCTTGGCCGCGTCGTTGACGCCCTTGGCAATCCCATCGACGGCAAGGGCCCGATCAACGCAGCCAAGCGCTCGCGCGTGGACGTGAAGGCGCCCGGCATCATTCCACGCAAATCAGTGCACGAACCAATGGCGACCGGCCTCAAGGCCGTCGACGCGCTGATCCCGGTTGGCCGCGGCCAGCGCGAACTGATCATCGGGGACCGCCAGACCGGCAAGACCGCGATCGCGCTCGACACGATCCTGAACCAGAAGTCGATCAACCAGTCGACCGACGAGAAGGCCAGGCTCTATTGCGTTTACGTCGCCATCGGGCAGAAGCGTTCGACCGTCGTGCAATTCGCCAAGGTGCTCGAAGAGCAGGGCGCGATGGAATATTCCATCATCGTCGCCGCGACCGCTTCCGATCCCGCGCCGATGCAGTTCCTCGCGCCCTTCTCCGGCTGCGCCATGGGCGAGTTCTTCCGCGACAACGGCATGCACGCCGTCATGATCTATGACGATCTGTCCAAACAGGCGGTCGCCTATCGTCAGATGTCGTTGCTCCTGCGCCGTCCGCCGGGCCGCGAAGCCTATCCCGGCGACGTCTTCTATCTTCACTCCCGCCTGCTGGAGCGCGCCGCCAAGCTCAACGATTCGCTCGGCGCCGGTTCGTTGACCGCGCTGCCCATCATCGAGACGCAGGCGAACGACGTGTCCGCCTATATTCCGACCAACGTGATCTCGATCACCGACGGCCAGATCTTCCTCGAAACCGATCTGTTCTTCCAGGGCATTCGCCCCGCCGTGAACGTGGGTCTCTCCGTGTCGCGCGTGGGTTCCTCCGCGCAGACGAAGGCGATGAAGAAAGTCGCCGGCAAGATCAAGGGCGAACTCGCGCAGTACCGCGAAATGGCCGCCTTCGCGCAATTTGGCTCCGACCTCGACGCCACGACGCAGCGCCTGCTCAACCGCGGCGCGCGCCTGACGGAGTTGCTGAAGCAGGCGCAGTTCTCGCCGCTGAAAATGGAAGAGCAGGTCTGCGTGATTTACGCCGGCGTGAACGGCTATCTCGACGGCATTCCAGTCAACCGAGTGAAGGCTTTCGAGGACGGCTTGCTGTCGACGATGCGCGCCAGCCAGTCCGGTCTGCTCAATTCGATCCGCGATTCCAAGGACTTGTCGGACGCCGACGGCGCCAAGCTGAAGGGCGTTGTCGAGACCTTCACGAAGAGCTTCGCGTAATCGAACTGGCGGCCTCTCTCCCGCAGCGGGAGAGGCGGAGATGTTGATCAAATGCCCTCGTTAAAGGACCTTCGAAACCGCATCGCCTCCGTGAAGGCGACGCAGAAGATCACCAAGGCCATGCAGATGGTCGCGGCCGCGAAGCTGCGCCGGGCGCAAATGGCCGCCGAAGCCGCGCGCCCCTATGCCGAACGTATGGACGCGGTGCTCGCGAATGTCGCGGGCGGCGTCGGCGCTGGCGCGCAGGCCCCGAAATTGCTCGCGGGAACCGGCAAGGACGACACGCATCTGCTCGTCGTCTGCACGGCGGAGCGCGGCCTTTGCGGCGCGTTCAACTCCTCCATCGTGCGCCTGGCGCGCGAGAAGGCCAATTCGCTGACCGCGCAGGGCAAGACGATCAAGATTTTGTGCGTCGGCAAGAAGGGTTACGACCAGTTGCGCCGGCAGTACGAAAAACAAATCATCGAGTTGATCGAGCTTCGCTCGGTCCGCCAGATGGGCTTTGTCAACGCCGACCCCATCGGCAAAAACATCATCGCGCGTTTCGACGCCGGCG
>JANYDZ010000509.1 GCA_025363375.1 Hyphomicrobiales bacterium | reverse complement strand
CGGATGGATCATGAATTTCTCCCCGGCGCGGCTTGGTTGCGCCGCCTTGAGGAGATGTTGGCGCGGCGGACGCCACGCTGTCAAACGCGGCGAACGCTTGCAAACTTTCAGTCTCGCCTCCGCGTTCTTCACGGGGAGGCGGGAAACGGGGCCATGAGAAACGCGGCCCGCCGGGTTCGCCTCACGCCCGCCGCAACGCGCGCGGCGACTGGTCCACGTTGTCCATCATCTCGTGAACGAGTTGCTCCGTCAGCGCGGAGCGCGTCCGGGCGTGGGCGGGCTCGTCCCAGAGGTTGTGCGATTCATCGGGATCGTTTCTGCGGTCGTAGAGTTCGCCCCAGGCCTCGCCCTTGTAGATGGTCAGGCGCCAATCTTCGGTCAGCAAAGTGCGCACCCACGCGGGTTTGACGAAACCCATGCGCGGCGCGAAGTCCTGATATTCGATGGTGAGCTTGTCGCGCGCCTTGCCGCCGCCGTTGATGGGAGCGGCCAACGATTTGCCCTGAATGCCCCAATAGGGCTTGAGGCCCGCGCGTTCGATGATCGTCGGCGCGAGATCGGTGGTGGAAGCGAGCGCGTTGCTCACTTTGGCCGCGCGCGTCGCGGGATCGGACCAGATGAAGGGCACTTGCGTTATTGAATTCAATTGCAGCGCGCCCTTCAGCAACAGGCCGTAGTCGCCGAGATAATCGCCATGGTCCGCGTTGAAAATGACGACGGTGTTGTCGTATTGCCCGTTGGCTTTCAGCGCCGCGATGATCGATCCAACCGCGTCGTCGATCATGCTGATCATGCCGCAGGTCAACGCCATCGCCTCTTTCAACTCGCGCTCGTCCACCATGAAGGCTTCCTGCGTCTGCGTGTTCTGGCTCTTGTCGAGCTGTTTGGCGCGCATCGTGCGCATGGGCGGCACGGGATTCCTGTGCGCGCCGTAGGGCAGGCGCATTTTGAAATCGTCGGGATTGTACATGTCCCAGTATTTACCCGGCGGCGTGAAGGGATGATGCGGATCGGGAAACGAAACGAAGGCGAAGAAGGGCGCTTCCTGGCCCTTCACGCCGTCGATGTATGAAATCGCCCGGTCGCGGATAAACGACGTCGGATAAAGCTCCTCGGGAATCGGCGTGCGCACCGCCTGAGGGCAGGCGTAATTGTGCGCCAGCTGATTGGCGCTGTCGCGCAGGGCGTCCGCGTCGGGCCTTTTTGATTTCAGCCACTGGTAATAATGGCCGTTCGCCTGATCGCCGTGGTTGGTGACCATGTCGATATGTTCATAGCCGTAATAGGGCGGTTTGAATTCGTATTTTTCCGCGGACTCGTAACGCTCTGGAACTTCGTTGAGGTAATCGCCGCCATCGTCCTTCCAGGCCTCCTTGATCGGGCCAAGCATCGCCGGATCGACGGGCGAGGGCGCGGGAAAAGGCGTCATCGCCTGCACATGGCTCTTGCCGATGAGCGCCGTGCGATAACCGCCTGCGCGCAACACTTCGACGAAAGTGGTGGCGTCGTAGGAGAGATGATTGCCGTTGTGCCGCAACCCGTGCGCCGAGGGCATGCGCCCCGTCAGCAGCGAGGCGCGGTTGGGCATGCAGACGGGGCTCGCCACGTAGAACCGCTCGAAGCGCGTGCCCGTCGCCGCGATGGAATCGATGTGCGGCGTTTTCACGACGGGATGTCCGGCGCAGCCGAGATAATCGGCGCGGAGTTGATCGGCGATGATGAACAGGAAGTTGGGGGGCTGCGGCATGGAGCGGGCTTTCGCGCAAGGAGCAATGGACTGCGCCGCAGCCTACAATGCCCGCGTCGTCGCAGGCAAAGCCCGCCGCCCTTGACTTCCAGCCCCTCCCCGCCGCACATTCCGCGCGTACCAAGGGGAGCCCCGGCAGGGGGCTGAGAGGTTGCCGGCGCTGGGCCTTTTCCAGGCGCGCAACGACTCTTACGACCTGATCCAGTTCATGCTGGCGGAGGGATGGTGAAGCTCGCTTCCTGTCTTTGCGCCGCGCGCCGGGAAGACGTTTTGAGCCCACCAATCCTGAACCCCAGCGTCGCCATCATCGGGGCCGGCATCGCCGGGATCGCCTGCGCCTATGAATTCGCGCGGCGCGGTTGCGCCGTCACAATCGTCGAGCGGCGCGAGGCCGCCGGGCTGGGCTGCTCCTGGTACGCCGGCGGCATGCTCGCGCCCTGGTGCGAATGCGAAAACGCGGAGCCTTTGATTGGCGATCTCGGGCGCGAATCCCTCGCCTTCTGGCAAGCGCATTTTGCCGGCACGGTCACGCGGGGCACCCTCGTTGTCGCCCCGCGCCGCGACTTGCCGGATTTACAGCGCTTCGCCCGGCGCACGGATGAATATCGCTGGCTCGACGCGAAAGAGATCGCCGACATCGAGCCGCAACTCGCCGGCCTGCGCCATCAGGCGCTGTTTTTTCCGCGCGAGGCGCATCTTGATCCGCGCGCGGCGTTGGCGGCGCTGGTCACGCGCCTGCGCGAGGATTTCGGCGTCGCGATCGCCTTCGGCGCGCAGCCCGGCCCCGCCGACTGGACGATCGATTGCCGGGGCCTGGCCGCGCGCGACGCGCTTGAGGATCTGCGCCCGGTGAAGGGCGAAATGCTCGTCGTCAAAGCGCGCGATCTCGATTTCGCGCGCCCGCTGCGCATGCTGCATCCACGCATGCCCGTCTACGTGGTGCCGCGCGGCGACGGCGTTTACATGATCGGCGCCACCATGATCGAAAACGCCGAGGAAGGCCGCTTCACCGTGCGCTCGGCGCTCGAATTGCTGAGCGCCGTCTACACGCTGCACCCGAATTTCGGCGAAGCGGAAATTCTGGAAACGGGCAGCGGACTGCGCCCCGCCTTTCCCGACAACCTGCCGCGTTTGCGCCGACGCGGAAAGACCATTTACGTCAACGGCCTTTTCAGGCACGGGTTTCTCATCGCGCCGGCCCTGGCGCGCCGGACGGCGGATATCGCGCTTCTTGGCAAGGCGTTCCCCGAGCTCATGCGAGAGACGCTGAATGAAGATCGAGGTGAACGGCAAGCCGGTTGAGGCGAAAGCCGCGACACTGGCCGCCCTGCTGGACGAGCTGGAGTACGGCGACATGAAAGTCGCGACCGCGCTCAATCGGCAATTCGTGCGCGCCGCCGACCGCGCCGCGACGCCGCTCAAGTCCGGCGACGCCGTCGAGGTTGTGGTGCCGCGTCAGGGAGGTTAGGGGAGACCATGGACACGCCTTTCGAAGTCTATGGCGAGCCGCTCTCGTCGCGCCTGCTGCTGGGCACGGCGCAATATCCCTCGCCCGCGATTCTCGCCGACGCGGTGCGCGCGTCCGGCGCGCAGATTGTTACGGTGTCGCTGCGGCGCGAATCCGGCGGCGGGCGCGCGGGCCAGGATTTCTGGGCGCTGATCCAGGGGCTTGGCGTGAAAGTGTTGCCCAACACCGCCGGCTGCCATTCGGTCGCCGAAGCCGTCGCCACCGCGCAAATGGCGCGCGAGGTCTTCGACACCGACTGGATCAAGCTGGAAGTCATCGGCGAGGAGGACACGTTGCAGCCCGACGTCTTCGGCCTCGTGGAAGCCGCCGGCATTCTCACTAGAGAGGGGTTCAAGGTGTTCCCCTACACGACCGAGGACCTCGTCGTCGCCGAGCGCCTCCTCGAAGTCGGCTGCCAGGTGCTGATGCCGTGGGGGGCACCGATCGGCTCCGGGCGCGGGCTCAACAATCCCTATGGATTGCGCGCCATGCGCGCCCATTTTCCTGACGTGCCGCTGGTCGTGGACGCCGGCATCGGCGTGCCCTCCCACGCCGCGCAGGCGATGGAGATGGGCTATGACGCCATTCTGCTCAACACGGCGGTCGCCATGGCCGGCGATCCCGTAGCGATGGCGCGCGCCTTCGCACTGGCCATCGAGGCGGGCACGCTGGCGCGCCGCGCCGACCCCATGGAGCCGCGCGACATGGCGCGGCCCTCGACGCCCGTGCTGGGGCGGGCGTTTACGTGATTGATTTCTGCGCCGAAGTA
Organism: Hyphomicrobiales bacterium; assembly: GCA_025363375.1. Taxonomy (GTDB): domain Bacteria; phylum Pseudomonadota; class Alphaproteobacteria; order Rhizobiales; family Beijerinckiaceae; genus Terripilifer. The sequence continues at coordinate 11,098 of JANYDZ010000509.1, read as the reverse complement.
TTCGATTGGTTGTACGCTTGCGACAACCGCAAGGCTGCAACGGGAGTTGATCCAATGAAATGCGCTTCGCTTTCCGTCTTTGCGCTTGTCATGTCCGTGAATTTCGCAAAAGCCGAGCCCTGCGCGGCGTTGCGCGACGCATGTCTGCAAAACCCAAGGGCTCTCAAGTCCAATTGCGAAAACGCCTACAATAGCTCTCAGAGAACAGGAAATTTGTTCGCTTTGAAGGCCTCCGCAGAATCATAATCCAGTGCGAGCGCACGCCCGCCGCGGGCAAGCGGTAAAAAGAGAACGCATGCTCGACCCCTTCTACCTGATCGTCGACAGCGCCGCGTGGCTGCGCCGCCTGCTGCCGTGCGGCGTGAAGCTCGCGCAATTGCGAGTCAAGGAGGGCGAAGAAGCTTTTCTGCGCGGCGAGATCATCGCTGCGCGGAACCTCTGCAAGGCCGCCGGCGCGCAGCTCGTTGTCAACGACCACTGGAAGCTCGCCATCCAGACCGGCTGCGATTACGCGCACCTGGGGCAGGAAGATCTCGATTCCGCCGACATCCCGGCGATCCGCAAGGCCGGGATCAAGCTCGGCCTCTCGACCCATGACGAGGCGGAACTCGACCGCGCGCTGTCCTTCGATCCCGATTACGTCGCGCTCGGCCCGGTCTATCCCACCATTCTGAAACAGATGCGCTTTGGCCCGCAGGGGCTCGAGCGCGTGACGCAGTGGAAGAAGACCATCGGCAAGCGCGCCCTTGTCGCCATCGGCGGCATCACGGTCGAGCGCGCGCCTGGGATTTTCGCGGCGGGCGCCGACTGCGTTTCCCTCGTCACCGACGTGTCGCTCAACAAGGACCCGGAGGCGCGGGCGCGTCAGTGGGTCGCGGCGACGCGGGCAGGAGCTTGACTGGAAGCAGCCTGACTTGCTTTTCCGCCCCTGGCTGAGCCAGAGTGGGCGCGAAGGTTCTGACGAATCTGCCATCGCGGCCTGGCGCCGCAGCTTTCAAGAGGAATTCGAAATGTCGCATCCCACCATCGCCCAGAAGGCCCCCTACCCCCTGGATGTCGAAGCCGGCAAGACCTACGCCTGGTGTTCCTGCGGCCTGTCGTCGAAGCAGCCGCTGTGCGATGGTTCGCACAAGACCACCGACATGACGCCCATCCGCTACACCGCGACAAAAGACGCCAAGGTCTATTTCTGCGGCTGTAAACACGCCGTGAACCGCCCGCTGTGCGACGGAACGCACGGGAAGATTTGAGGGGAACGCTTCGCCAATTGCGCCTCGCAACAGCAAAGCGATCGCGTGAAAACGAAACGCCCGCCGAACGCCTTCTTTGGAAAGCGACGCGGCGGTTTCCCATAATCGAAACACATTTTCGGCGACAGGTTCCCATCGGACCCTCTGTCGCCGATTTTGCTTCTTTACGGGCAAAACTGATTATCGCGATCGATGCCGGCTCACACGCCGAGCCAGAGCAAATTCAGCATGACGAACGGTGGACCGCATTTCCGACGGCTGAAGGCAGCAAGGTTTTGCGTTTCTGGAATGCTTCGGTCCGCGAAGATATCGACAGCGTTCTCGACACAATCTATGCCGCGTTGTACGGCTCGCTCGAAGCGGAGCCGCGCCCACCCTCCCCTCGAGGGGGAGGGTGAAGAGAAAGCCCTGTTCCACGATGCCCGACCTCCTGTTTGAACTCTTCAGCGAAGAAATTCCCGCGCGCATGCAGGCGCAGGCCTCCGCCGACCTCAAAAAGCTCGTCACCGACGCGCTGGTCGAGCGCGGCCTGGTTTACGAGGGCGCGGCGAGCTTCGCCACGCCGCGCCGCCTCGCGCTGCACATCGCGGGCTTGCCGGCGCGGCAACCCGATACGCGCGAGGAAAAAAAGGGTCCGCGCGTCGGCGCGCCCGAACCGGCGGTGCAGGGTTTTCTCAAGGGCGCCGGGCTGACCTCGCTCGATCAGGCGAAGGTTGAAAAAGACCCCAAAGGCAAGGGCGAATTCTACGTCGCCGTGATCGAACGCAAGGGCCGCGCGACCATCGACGTGCTCGCGGAAATCCTGCCCGCCGTGACGCGCGGCTTTCCCTGGCCGAAATCCATGCGCTGGGGCGCGGCATCGACGCGCCCGGATTGCCTGCGCTGGGTGCGTCCACTGCATTCCATCCTCGCGACCTTCGGGCCGGACACGGAGGAACCGGAGATCGTGCCGTTCAGCGTGGACAGCATTGTCGCCGGCAACGTCACCTACGGCCACCGCTTCCTCGCGCCCGGCGCGATAAAGGCGCGGCGGTTTGACGATTACGTTGCCGCGCTAGAGGCGGCGAAGGTCGTGCTCGACCCGGCGCGCCGCCGCGACGTTATTCTACACGACGCGAAAGACCTCGCCATGGCGCAGGGGCTTGAGCTTGTGGAAGACGATTCGCTGCTGGCGGAAGTCGCCGGCCTCGTCGAATGGCCCGTCGTGCTGATGGGCGAATTTGACGCGTCGTTTCTTGAGATACCGCCGGAGGTGATCCGCGCCACGATCCGCGCCAACCAGAAATGTTTTGTGCTGCGCGGGCCCGGCGGCGGGCTCGCCAACAAATTCCTCCTCGTCTCCAACATCGAGGCGAGCGACGGCGGCAAGGCCATCGCCGCCGGCAATGGCCGCGTCGTGCGCGCGCGCCTGTCCGACGCCTTGTATTTCTGGAAGACCGATCAGGGCCCGCTGCCCGATTACGTCAACGCGGCCAATCGCGGCAAGCCGCTGGACCAGCGCATGGCGAAACTGCGCGCGCTGAACATCGTGTTCCACGAAAAGCTCGGCACGCAGGGCGAGCGCGTCGACCGCATCAAGGCGCTGGCGAAGGATCTGGCGCCGCTGGCGGGCGCCGATCCCGCGTTGGCCGAGCGCGCGGCGGAGCTTTGTAAATCGGACTTGCCGACCGAGGTTGTGGGCGAGTTCCCGGAGACGCAGGGCCTCATGGGCCGGCGCTATGCCGCGTTGCAGGGCGAGCGCGAGGAAGTCTGCGCGGCGATTGAAGAACATTACAAGCCGCAGGGGCCGTCGGATCTAGCGCCGAAAAACCCCGTGTCGATCGCCGTCGCGCTGGCGGACAAGATCGATACGCTCGTGGGGTTCTGGGCGATCGACGAGAAGCCGACGGGGAGCAAGGACCCGTATGCGCTGCGGCGGGCGGCGCTCGGGGTGATCAGGATTGTTCTGGAGAATGGCGTCAACCTGCGGTTGCTGACCGCGACCCTGAAGCCTCTCCGCTCTGCGCTTGTTGACGCGAACATGGCTGAACAAAGACGTCTTCATACTTTGCCCGCTCGTGAGAACCGTGAAACCGCGAAGAACGTAAATTTGCTTGCGATGCAAGCGATGGAGGCCGGCAATCGTCCGCGTTCCGACGCGCCTGCGCAATCGGATGAGATTCAGACGCTATCCGACCTCCTCTCCTTCTTCATCGACCGCCTGAAAACCTATTTGCGCGACAAGGGCGCGCGGCATGATCTCATCGACGCGGCGATTGGCGGCGGGGCGGCCCAGAACGCGGCGATCGCGCCCGCCCCGCCGCCCTCGTCCGGCCCTTCGGACCACCTGCTCCCGCGCGCGGGAGAAGGCTCGCCCGTCAGCGACGATCTCCTTATGATCACGCGCCGCGTCGACGCGCTCGCCAAACTGCTCGACACCGACGACGGCAAGAACCTGCTCGCCGGCTACAAACGCGCCGCGAATATCCTGCGCGCGGAAGAGAAAAAAGACGGCGCCTCCGCCTTCGCGCAAAAGCACGCGCCCAACCTGCGTTGCGAGCCGGAGGAGGACCACCTTGCCGCGGCGATCGACCGCGCGGGCGCCGGCGCGCGAAAACACATCGCCGAAGAAGACTTTGAGGGCGCCATGCACGCGCTGGCGCGGTTGCGCGCGCCGGTGGACGCCTTCTTCGAAAAGGTCACCGTCAACACCGACGACGCATTGCGCCGTCTCAACCGTCTGCGCCTGCTCAACGAGCTGCGCGCGGCGATGCACACAGTCGCGGATTTTTCGAAAGTGGCGGGTTAGGCGCGCCGGTAAAACAATCGCAAGCGCTTATTTGCCGGCGTCGCCCTGGCCGCGTCCATCCGCCACAATGCAATCGCGCGGCAAATCCGCGCCGTCGAGCACGGCCACGACATTGCGCGCGGCGATGAGATTGGCGCGCGCCAGACCCTCGCGCGTCGAGGCCGCGGTGTGCGGAGTGCCCACGACATTGGGCAACGCGAGCAGCTCCAGCGCGACGGCTTTCAGCGCGGCGTCGCTCTCGCCCTCGTAAACATCGAGCCCCGCGCCCGCGATTTTTTGCGCGCGCAAAGCGGCGAGCAGGGCGGCGTCGTCGACGAGACCGCCGCGTCCGGCGTTGACGAGAATGCTTGTCGGCTTCATCGCCCCGAGTTCGCGCGCGCCGATCATATGGCGCGTCGCTTGCGTCAAAGGCGCGTGCAGGCTGACGTAATCGCTCTCGCGCAGCAGCGTCGGCAAATCGACGAGCGTGATGTCGTTGTCGCGGCAATAGACGGCGTCGGGACGCGGCGCCACCGCCAGCACGCGCGCGTCAAAGCCTTTGAGGCGCCGCACAAGCGCGCGGCCAGCGCGGCCAAGGCCGACGATGCCCACCGTCTTTTGACAAAGGTCCGCGCCGACCAGAATGGACCAATCGCCCGCAAGCATCGCCAGTTGCTGCTCGCGCATGCGGCGTCCCACGCCGAGCATCAGGCCGATGACGTGATCGGCGACGGAGGCCTCGTTGCCGCCCGTCGCGATACAGGCGACCCGTCCCAGCGCTTTCACCGCTTCGACATCGACGCGCTCATAGCCAACGCCGCGCCGCGAGAAAACGCGGCACGAAGGCGCGGCCTGCAGCAGCGCGCGCGTGACAAAAGCCTGTGGGCCGACGATCCAACCCTGCGCCCGCGCGACAAGCGCGGCGAGTTCTTCGACGCTCAGCGCGCCTTCCGCCCGCGCGGGTTGTTCGACGCGGCAATGATGCGCCTCAAGAAACGCTTTTGCCCGCGCGTCGAAGTTTGGCGGCGTGACGAGGATGGTGCGGAGCGCGCTCATCCCAGCAACGGCTCGCCGGTCATTTCCTTCGGGCGCGGAATGTCCATCAGCGCCAACACAGTTGGCGCGAGATCGGCGAGGCGGCCCTTGTGGATGGCGTTGGCGCCGCTGTTCCACACGATCACCGGCACGGGCAAAGTTGTGTGCGCCGTATGCGGTTCGCCCGTTTCAGGGTCGCGCATCATCTCGCAATTGCCGTGGTCGGCGGTGACGATCAACGCGCCGCCGGCTTTTTTCAGCGCGGCGACGATGCGGCCGAGACCCGCCTCGACGGTTTCCACCGCCTTGACGGCGGCGGAAAGGATTCCGGTGTGGCCGACCATGTCGGGATTGGCGTAGTTCAGGACGATGAGATCGTATTTGCCCGAGGCGATGGCCTCGACGGCCTTGTCGGTCAGTTCGGGCGCGGACATCTCGGGTTGCAGATCGTAGGTCGCGACCTTCGGCGAGGGCACCATGATGCGGTCCTCGCCCTTGTAGGGGATCTCTTCGCCGCCATTGAGAAAGTAGGTGACGTGCGGATATTTCTCCGTCTCGGCCATGCGCAATTGCGTGCGGCCCGCGTCGGCGACGACCTTGCCGATGACGTTGTCGAGGCTCTGCGGCTGAAACAGGGTCGTGAGCAGCTTGTCGAGTTCGACCGAATATTGCGTGAGGCCGGCGGCGGCGGCGAAGCGCACGACGCGCTTGCGCTCAAACCCCTTGAAGGCGGGATCGACGAGAGCGCCCATGATCTCGCGCGCCCGGTCGGCGCGAAAATTGAAGCAGAGAACGCCGTCGCCGTCCTTCATGCCGGCATAATCGCCGACAACGGCGGGTTCGACGAACTCGTCCGTCTTGTCGGCCGCGTAGGAGGCTTGCATCACGGCGAGCGGATCCTCGAAGCGTGGCGCTTGCGCGTCCACCAACAGATTATAGGCGCGGGCGACGCGCTCCCAGCGGTTGTCGCGGTCCATCGCCCAGTAACGCCCGCAGACGGTGGCGATTTTTACGGCGGGCGGCAGCGCCGCGACAAGGCGTTTCAGGTCTTCGTCAGCCGAACGCGGCGGCGTGTCGCGGCCATCGGTCAGCGCGTGAATGAAGGTCGGCACGCCCGCCGCGGCGATGAACTTCGCCAGCGCCGCCGCGTGATCCTGATGGGAATGGACGCCGCCCGGCGAGACGAGGCCGAGCAGATGACAGGCGCCGCCGGAGGCGCGCAGTTTCTCGATGAAGCCGCGCAGCTCCGCGATCTCGCCGAGCTGTCCCCCCTCGACCGCGTCGGTGACGCGCGGAAGATCCTGCATGACAACGCGGCCCGCGCCGATGTTGAGATGGCCCACTTCCGAATTGCCCATCTGTCCGGCGGGCAGGCCGACGTCCTTGCCCGACGTGTCGAGAAAGGCGTGGGGGGAATTGGCCCAGAGATCGTCGAAGACCGGCGTGTTCGCGAGGCGCACGGCGTTGTCGGCGGTCTCTTCACGCCAGCCGAAGCCATCGAGGATGACGAGCATGACGGGGCGGTGGGCGGGCATGGGAACCTCGTGGAATGTCAGCGCTGTCTAAATGGGTCTGCGGCGCGCGACAACAGCGGGGTTACAGGACCATCTCCGCCACGGCCTGCCCCAGCGCCAGCGACGCCGTCAGCCCCGGCGATTCGATGCCAAAGAGGTTCACGAGCCCCGCAATGCCATGCTCTTTTGGGCCCTGCACGACGAAATCCCGCCCTGGCGCGCCCGGCGGCGCGATTTTGGGGCGGATGCCGCAATAGCCGGGTTGCAGGGCGCCGTCGGGCAAGGCTGGCCAGTACCGACGAATCGAAGCGTAGAAGGAATCGCCGCGACGCGGATCGACCTCGTAGTCGAGCTTTTCCACCCACTCGACATCGGGCCCGAACCGCGCCTGGCCCGCCAGATCGAGGGTGAGGTGCGTGCCAAGGCCGCCGGGCACAGGCACGGGATAGATCAGCCGCGTGAAGGGCGGGCGTCCCGTCAGCGTGAAATAATTGCCCTTGGCGAAATATTCGCGCGGGATTTTTTCGCGCGGCATGCCCGCGATGGAGCGCGCCAAAGCGGGCGCATGCAGGCCGGCGGAATTCACCAGCAGCCGGCAGGCGAGCCGTAGGGGGTCGGCGCCGCCGACATCCACCGCAACGCCGCCCTCGATCGTCCGCCCGCCCTCGACCGGCGCGCGACAGACCAGCGTCGCGCCGGCGTTTTCGGCGTCGCCGAGCAGCGACAGCATGTAGGCGTGGCTGTCGACGAGGCCGGTGGAGGGCGACAGCAGCGCGCCCGCGCAGGCCAGCGCCGGCTCCAGCGCGCGCGCCTGCGCCGCACTCAGCAAGCGCAAGTCGTCGACGCCGTTGGCGGCTGCGCGGACGCGGATGCCAGCGAGTTTTGTCAGTTCGTCGGCATCGGTCGCCACGATCAATTTGCCGCAGTTTTTGTGCGGCAGGCCGCGCTCGGCCAGATAGGCGTAGAGCGACTTTCGCCCGGCGACGCAGAAGCGCGCCATGAGGGAAGCCTTGGGGTAGTAAATGCCCGCGTGAATAACCTCGCTGTTGCGCGAAGAGGTTTCCGCGCCGAAGCTCCCGGCCTTTTCAAGAATCAGCACCTCGCGCCCGGCGAGCGCCAGCGCGCGCGCGGCCGCCAGGCCGACAACGCCGGCTCCCACGACGATGGCATCGACTTTTTCCAAGGGAGACTCCGGCTACTCCAGACGGCAATCGAGACCGCGCCTTGACTTGCGGCGACCATAAGCCGCCGCGTGCTGGCAGATTTGTCCGCCCTGGGTTCGGCAAGGCTGCGAAATGGCCCGCCCTCGTCGATGATCTTTCTGACGGCGGCGAAAATTTGAAGACGGACAGCGTTTCTCGATCCGGCGCGTTGAGCGCTTACAGAACCCCCATTTTTCCCGCGCGGAACTCCTCCATCGCCTGCCTGATCTCGACCTGCGTATTCATGACAAACGGCCCGTAGGCGGCGATGGGTTCGTCGATGGGTTCGCCCGACAGCAGCAGCAATTGCGAGGCCTCCTTCGCCTCAAGGGCGATCGCGCCGCCGGCGCGCTCGAACAGCGCGACATGCGAGCTCTCCACAAGCCGCTCGCCGTTGACCGCGACGCGGCCTGAAAAGACCGGGAGGATCGCGGGATCGCCGTCATGCAGCGGCAGCGTCACGCGGCCCCCGGCGTCAAGCCTGATGTCCCACACATTCATGCGCGTGAACGTATGCGCGGGGCCTTTCACGTCGCCATGGGCGCCGGCGATGACGCGCAGCTCGCCGCCGTCGAATTTTATGCGCGGAATGGCGGAGTCGCGGATGTCCTGATAGCCGGGCGCGGCGCCCTTGTCGCGCCTGGGGAGATTCACCCAAAGCTGCGCCATCGACACCACGCCGCCGCGTTTGGCGGCTTCGCGCGAGTGAAACTCCTCGTGCAGAATGCCGCGCCCCGCCGTCATCCATTGCACGTCGCCGGGGCCGATCACGCCGGAATTGCCGGCGGAATCGCGGTGCTCGACCTCGCCGTTGTAAACAATGGTGACGGTCTCGAAGCCTTTGTGCGGATGCACGCCGACGCCTGGCGGTTTGGCCGAGGGCTTGAACGCGCGCGGCGCGGCGTAGTCGAGCATCAGGAAGGGGCTGACGTCGTTCTGGAACGCGTGGTCGGCGAACAACGGATGGACGAGAAAGCCGTCGCCAACCCAGTGGGGCTGCGGCGAGGCGACGACTTTTGCGATGGATTTCATGGCCATGATGGACCTCGATGGTTGCTGTCGAGCGTCATGTGTTCATCGCGGCCCGCCCAAACAAGGGCGCAAGCGCGCCCTTGCTTCGCCGCAATCGATCACAAGACTTCATCGACGATCCCGTTGGCGAGCAGGCCGACCTTCTCGATCTCGACCTCGCAGACATCGCCCGCCTTCATCCACAATTGCGGCTTGCGGCCGTGGCCGACGCCGGACGGCGTGCCCATGACGAGCAGATCGCCCGGCTCCAGCGTGATGCCTTTTGTCACGTAAAGCAGCGTGTCGAGAACGTTGAAGGACATGTTCTTCGTGTTGTCCTTCTGCACCGACACGCCGTTGAGGCGGCATTCAATCGACAGGCCCGACGCGCCGGGCGGCAGTTCGTCGGCGCTCACGAAGAACGGGCCGAAACTGCCCGAACGGTCAAAATTCTTGCCCATGGTCCATTGCACCGTATGTCTTTGGTACTCGCGTATGCTGCCGTCGTTGAAGCAGGAATATCCCGCCACGCAATCGAGCGCGTTGTCTTTGGTCAGATGCCGCGCCTTCTTGCCGATGATGGCGACAAGCTCCGCCTCGTAGTCGAACTGGATGGAGCATTGCGGGCGTTCCAGCGGCGCCGCGTGCGGCACGAGCGAGGTCATGCAGCGGTTGAACAGGGTGGGATAATCCTGCGGCTTGTAGGCGCCTTCGGCGACATGCTCGGTATAGTTGAGGCCGAGGCAGATGATCTTGCCGGGCGTCTCGACGGGCATGCGGTATTTGACGCCGGCGAGCGGAATTTTATGCGCCGCGGCCGCGCGGCTGGCGATGGCGCCCAGCGCGGCGACGCCGGCGCCGCGCAAAACGGCGCCAAGTTCGCGCGGGGCGGCGGCGTCGACCGCTGAAAGGTCGATCGCCTGGTCGCCCTCGACAATGCCCAGTCCCGCTCCGTCTTTGCGGTCAAACGCCACGATTTTCATGTTGGTTCCTCAAGCTGACAATGCGCAGGAATAGCGCAGGGCGCGCGGCGGTCAAGGGGGCGCAAGCCGGCCCTGCAAGCCGGCCCTCGACCAACCCGCAACCGCGTCTTAAAGTCCCGCACAGGAGGAACCCATGAACGCACCCCTCGCTTCCAGTTCGACGCTGGCCGCTTGGCCCATCGCCAAAGCGCCTGAGGCGGCATGGCCGTCGCCAGAGCCGGACCCGGCGCTCGAAAAGAAATTCATGAACATCGAAGATCTCCGCCTTGGGGCGAAACGCACGTTGCCCAGGGGCGTCTTCGAATTCATCGACAGGGGCTCGGAGGACGAGAACGCGCTGCGCGACAACCGCGCCTCGTTTCAGCGCGTCAAGCTGCGCAACAAGGTGCTTGTCGACGTCTCCACGCGCTCAACCCAAACCGAGCTGTTCGGCAAGCCCATGTCGATGCCGCTCGCCATCGCGCCCACCGGCGCCGCGGGGCTCGCGTGGTACGAGGGCGAGCTGGAGCTGGCCAAAGCCGCCGCCCGCGCGGGCGTGCCGTTCACGCTGGCGACGCCCTCGCTGACCGCCATCGAGCGCATCGCCAGCGTCGAGGAGGGGCGAAAATGGTTTCAACTCTACATGTGGCGCGACCGCGAATTATCGCACGCGCTCGTCAAACGCGCCCGCGACGCCGGCTTTGAAACGTTGATCCTGACGGGCGACACGCCGGTCTCGCCGATTCGCGAATACAACCGCAAAAACGGCTTCAATTCGCCCTTCACCTACAATCCGCGCATTGTTCTGGATGTCGCGGCTTCGCCGCGCTGGATGTGGAACGTGTTGCGCCTTTATCTGCAGAACGGCGGCATGCCGACGCAGGTGCACTACCCCAAAGGCGAAGACGGCAAGCCGATTCTCATGGGCGGCGGCGCGGCGAAATTGCGCGGCGACAATCTCAACTGGTCCGACATCGCGCGTCTGCGCGAGATCTGGAAGGGCCCCATTCTGGTGAAAGGCGTGCAGCTTCCCGAAGACGCGGCGCGCGCCGTGTCCGAAGGCGTCGAGGGCGTGGTGATTTCCAATCATGGCGGACGCAATCTCGACGCCGCCGTCGCTTCGCTCGACGTGCTGCCGGAGATTGTCGCGGAAGTCGGCGACAAGTGCGCTGTGATCGTCGACAGCGGCATTCGCCGCGGCGGCGACGTTTTGAAAGCGCTGGCGCTCGGCGCGAAGGCGGTGTTGAGCGGGCGCCCGACGCTGTACGGCTGCGCGGTGGCCGGCGAGCGCGGCGCGGTGCACGCGCTGGCGCTGCTGCGGCGCGACCTGGAGACGTCGATGGCTTACACGGGCGCC
>JANYDZ010000495.1 GCA_025363375.1 Hyphomicrobiales bacterium | reverse complement strand
CCTCGGCGAACTCGGGTTCGCCGCCTATCGGGCGCTGGCTGAGGATACGCTTTATATCGAAGCCTATCTGTCCTCGTTGCGGCTCGCAGCCATGGCGACGCTCCTCGCCCTGTGCGTCGCCTATCCGCTCGCCTACGCCATGGCGCGCGCGCCCGAAAGCCTGCGTCCGACTCTGGTTGTTCTGGCGATCGCGCCGTTCTGGACGAGCTTTTTGATCCGCGTCTACGCCTGGATCGCGGTCCTCAAGGACGAGGGGTTGCTCAACCACGCGCTGCTCTGGCTCGGCCTTGTTCGCGAGCCCCTGCATATTTTCGCGACCGAAGGCGCCGTGCTGATCGGCATCGTCTATTCCTATCTGCCGTTCATGACGTTGCCGCTCTACAACGCGCTGGCCAATCAGGATCCGGCGCTGGCGGAAGCCGCCGCTGATCTCGGCGCCAGACCGCTCTCGATCTTCTGGCGCGTGACTTTTCCGCTGTCGCGCGCGGGAATCGTCGCAGGATGCCTGCTTGTGTTCATCCCCGCCGTCGGCGAATTTGTCATTCCCGATTTGCTCGGGGGATCCGATACGTTGATGATCGGCCGCGTGCTCTGGAGTGAATTCTTCGACAATCGCGACTGGCCCGTAGCCTCGGCTGCCGCCATTGTTTTGCTGGCCGTGCTGCTGGTTCCGTTGGCTTTCTACGAGCGCGCGCGGTTGGCGGAGGATTCCGCATGAAGCCGCGCATGACCTTCCTCCAGATTGCCGCGCTTTTATTCGGGTTTGCGTTTCTCTACACGCCGATAGGACTGCTCATCCTGTACAGCTTCAACGCCTCGCGCCTCGTGACGGTGTGGGGTGGATTTTCGACGCGCTGGTACGCCGCGCTGCTCGCCAACGAGCAGATGCTGTCCGCCGCCTCGGCCAGCCTGCGCGTGGCGCTGGTGTCGGCGGGTCTGGCGACGATCCTTGGCGTCGCGGCGGCGGTCTGCCTCGCGCGGTTCGGCGCATTCGCCGGCCGCACGCTGTTTTCCTCGATGATTTTCGCGCCGCTGGTTTTGCCGGAGGTCGTCATCGGACTGTCGCTGCTGCTGACTTTCGTGGCGTTGGGAATTCCGCGGGGATTCTGGACCATCGTCGTCGCCCACGCCACAATGGGCATGTGTTTCGTCGCCGTCGTAGTGCGGGCGAAACTGACCGGCCTCGACCGGTCGCTGGAAGAAGCCGCGATGGACCTGGGCGCGCCGCCGCTGGCGACCTTTCTACGGGTGACGCTGCCGCTGGCGTCGCCGGCGGTGTTCGCAGGCTTTTTGCTCGCCTTTACGCTGTCGCTGGATGATTTTGTCCTCGCGAGCTTCACGTCTGGGCCAGGTTCGACCACCCTCCCCATGCGCATCTACAGCCAGGTGCGCCTTGGCGTGACGCCCGAGGTCAACGCGATTTCCACGCTGATGATCGGCTTCGTCGCGGCGGGGCTTGCCATATTCGCCGTCGTTTCGCTGATCGCGAAGCGCCGCCGGACTTCAGCGGGGCGGAGCTATCCCTCTTAACAGGGGCTCGGCCGCAGGCGAACGGTCGATCAGACTGCGGGCGTCCAGATTGATCTGCGCCTCGTCCCAGTCGCCAGTTATGTCCATCGAAAGCCAGGGATTTGGCGATGCGCCCGGCGGAACAGCGCCTGCCTGTTCGGCCGTGAGCACCATGTCCATTGTGCGTTCGGGAATATTGGCGCTTCCCTCGACAGAGACCTGAACGCCGGGCCCTTTCGCCCAGGCCTTTCGAATAATAGCTGATCCCTTGTCCAGTTTCAGATCGATCTGCGCTGTTGCAAAGCCTGTGCGCCCCCCGCGAACCTCGCCGACGGAAACCAGAGGACGCTTTTCGAGCCGCCGCAGGGCCTGCTCCAGATCGATGCCGGAGAATTCGCCGTCCCGCAGGTCGATGAGCGCCTCGCCGCTGAGGGCGCGCAGGGCGCGCAAGACCGTATCGCCTTCGCTCGCCAGCGAGATTTCCCCGTTCATCAGGCCGCTGACGCGTTGGCCGCGAAACACGTCGTTGGACAGCAGGGCGGCATCGACGCCTCTCACCGTCACGCTGGCCCGCATGTCGACGCCCCCGGCGCTGTTTTGAGTCTGCAGGCGTCCTTTGACAATTCCGTTGTAAGCGGAAGCTTCGATCAACGAGATTTCGGAGCGCCCATTTCCGCTCAGCAATGAAAATCCGGCTTCGCGAATGAGCGTCCGCCCGACGCGCGCGCGTCTGGCGGAAAGGCGCAGATCAAGGCCAAGAAGCGGCGATTCAATCGTCGGAAGGGCGGCGCGGCTCCAGCGCCGGTCGACGGTCGTCAACTCGGGAAAATTAACGGACATGGGCGTCAGATCAAGATTGTTGGCCGCAAGCGTTCCCGACAATTTCGAGCCTTTGTCCTCGCTTCCAAGTACAAGGGCTCCTTCATATTCATTGCCGTCAACGGACGCGCGCAGGCCGCTGATCGAAATGGAATCGCCGCGGATGCGCGCGATTCCCGACAGGGACGCGCCCGAAAGCGCGCCAGGCAGTGGAATGGCGCCAAATCTTGCGGAAGCGGCGGCGCGCAAATCCGGCGCGGTCGCGGACAGGTTTCCCTCGAACCCCGGGAATTGGCCGGCGGAAATCTCTCCATTCAGTTTCAGGCTGAACGCGGGCATCTGGAAACGCAGGGACATATCCGAGGTCAGGCCGCGCAGGAGTTCGGCGGGCCTCCCAAGCCATGCCGCCAGTTCGCCTGGCACTCCATCGCATCTGAACGTGCCGCCAATCGCGGCGGGCGAACCGAAGTCTTTCCAGTCGAGTTGCAAATTGATCTCGTCAACGCTCGCCTCGAAGGACCACGCCTTGCTTTTCAGGACGGCGGAGCCTTCGACCAGAGACAAGCCTCCCAGCCGTCCGCGCGCCGTCGTTCCTCCCGCGGCTTCGTTGGTCTTTACGCCGGTTTGGACGCTGTTGCCGGCAAAAAAGCGATCGTCGAGATCAATGGACAATCGCGGCGCGATCAAAGCCGCCGAGACAAGTTCAAGACGACCGGCGAACAAAGGAAGAATGCGCAGTTCGCCGCGCAGAAAATCAGCGCGCGCCTCAATCCCGCCCCCTGGGCTGGCGATGTGGACGTTTTCCAGCTTTATGCGCGGGCGGGGCAGCAGCGCCAGTACCACGCGCCCGTCGAACTCCGCGGCCATGCCAGTGGTTTCGAGCACCTGACGGGCGAACTCAAGGCGGAAGGATTCCCCGGAAAACGTCCAGGGCGCAACGCTCGCGCCAAGAGACACAATCCCGACGACCGCAAAAATCGCTGTCTTGCTGATCCTCATGAATCGACCGCGCTTTGCCCTGGCCCCCGGCTTGCGCAGTTAACACTATAGACTCGTCAGGAAAAGGCGAATCGCAGCGCCGTCAACCAGATCACGGAGTCGGCGCCACGCTGGATTGCAGCAGCAAGGCCTGCGGACCAATCAGGCGGATCGGCTTTCCGTTGGCGTCCTTGACGATGCGCGATGGCATGGACGCTGGCGGCTCGGACTTTCCGGCCGCGGTCTTGCTTGGCGACAAACTGCGGTTGAGCCCGATGCCGGAGGCGCGCTCAATGGCGTTCAGCGCGCTGCGCTCGTCATTTGTAACATCGCGGGAATTGGCCAGACTTGCAAAGTCGGTTGGACGATAGGGCAGGGAAGCATTGCCGCGGAATACCCGAAAACCTGTCGGCGTCATCACCTTGTCTCCGCGTCGCAAGGTGAAATCCTTGAGCAGCGAGACGTTGTTGGCGGCAGACTCGTCCGGGCCGTGGCAGGAGCAGGTATCGTCGCGGTTGCTCGTGTGGCGGAACGCCACCGGCAACAAGCGATAGGGCCTGTTGTCGCGCGCGGACACCGCGTCCTCGATTTTGTCCGAACCCGCGGGCTGGACATAGAGCCGCGTCGGCGCTCCCGGGCACATGCCGCCGCAAACCGCGCCATGGGCGGCGTTGTCGCCGGGGCCGTTGTAATCGCCGACCGGGAAATGGAACCCGTCGCACAGGCGCACGCACACGGAGCGCCGCGACAGCGACGCGGCGTGGTCCGTCGCACTTTCCCGAACCGGGGTAAATAAACCTATTTGTTTGAGCGCCTTTTGCGGCGCGGAAGGCTTCGTAAAGGGACCAAAGTCGATCGGGCGCAGCGCCGGCGCATAGGCCATATTGCGCGCTTCCGGCTTGGCGGGTCGAGACGTGAAGAAAGACGGGAAGAAAGACACGAAACCAGCGCGCGCGGCCTGCGGCGGCGGCTGCGCGGAGACATGGGAGCGCGCGGTGCCACGCTCGGAGCGGAGCATTTGAATATACTCGAGGCGGGAATCTTCTTCCGCCACCACACTCTGCAAACTTGGACCAAAGAGCGTGGCGGCGACGGCGGCCACAATAAAGCCGCCGGTGAGGGCGGCGATCGTACGTCGCGGCAATTGAGAGCGATGATTATCGCGGGTCGCTGCAAAGTTTTTAAAATGCGGCCGCGACAAAGCGCGCGGGCCGCGCAGGAAAAACAACATGGTACACCAAAATCAACTAAATCAACGTGGCCTCGGCAAAAAAACTAGCACAATCATTTACCGGCCGACAAGAACTTTTAAAGGACTTTATGCATCTGCTTGCCGTCGTTTCGCGAGAAAGCCAATTTTGGCTGAAAAATCAGTGAAAGATTCTGCGCATATGGTTAATTTTTCAAGGCTGCGCAAGCCTCGTCATTCATAGCAAGCCTCGTCATGCATAAAAATCAACGGCGGGCCTGAGCCCGCCGCCGGGCAAATGACCAGCAACCCTTATTCCGCCGGCTGCGGAATGGCTTCGCCTTCGGGCGGCATCCGCGGCTCGGCTTTTTTAGCGCGGCCCGAAATGAAGGAATCCACGATATCAAGGTAATAATAAATCACCGGCGTGATGTAGAGCGTCAGCAATTGCGACACGCACAAGCCGCCGACAACCACGATGCCCAGCGGCTGGCGCAGTTCCGCGCCGGCGCCGGCGCCAAGCGCGATCGGGACCGCGCCAAGCAGCGCCGCCAGAGTCGTCATGGTGATCGGACGGAAGCGCACGATCGCGGCTTCGCGAATCGCGGGCAGGGCTTCGAGACCCTCCCGTCGCTTCTCGATGGCGAAGTCGATCATCATGATGGCGTTTTTCTTGACGATGCCAATCAGAAGGAGAATGCCGATAATGGCGATGACCGAAAGGTCCATCCCGTACCATTGCAGCCAGAGCAGGGCGCCGATGCCCGCCGAAGGCAGGCCGGACAGAATCGTGATCGGGTGGATGTAGCTCTCGTAGAGCACGCCCAGCACGATATAGATGGTCAGAACCGCCGCGAGGATCAGCGGCACCTGTCCCTTTTGCGCGTCCTGGAAAATCTGCGCCGAGCCGGTGAAGCTGGTGATGATGCTGGGAGGCATCTTGATTTCCTCTTCGACGCGGCGGATCGCCTCGACCGCTTCGCCGATGGACACGCCGGCCGGCGTTGCGAAGGACATCGTAACCGAAGGCTGCTGGGACTGACGGTTGATCCACAGAGCGCCGGTCGAGCGCCTGAGCGTCGCGATCTGGGCGAGGGGAACCGCCTGGGCGCTCAGATTGCCGCCCGCAGCGCCGCCGCCGGGACGAATCATGACGCGCTCCAGCCCATTGGGATCGTCCTGGTAGCGACGCGCGGTTTGCATAATGACCTGATAGTCGGAGGCCTGCGTATAGATCGTCGAAATCTGCCGGGTGCCATAGGCGTTGAACAACGCGGCTCGCACCTGATCTATGGTCAGGCCAAAAGCCGCGGCCTTGTCGCGGTCAATGTCGATCTGGACTTCCGGGTTGGAAATCTTGAGATCGCTGGTTGTATCGCGCAATTGCGGCAGCGCCTGCAACTTGGCGAGCATTTCCGAGGCGACCGAATAGAGCGACTGCAGATCGGAGGATTGCAGCGTGTATTGGTAGGGCGCGCGCGAGGCCCGCCCGCCGGTGAAGTTCAGGTTCTGCACGGGCTGAAAAACGGCGTTCATGCCGGGCACGGAGGTCGCGTTGCGGCGCATCCTCGCGATGATCGCCATGATGTTGTCGCGCGCGTTCTTGGGTTTGAGCGCCACGAAGACCGAGCCCTGGTTGGTGCCGCCGAGGCCGACGCTGGTGGTGATGTAGTCCACAGCCGGGTCGTCCATGAGAATTTTGGCGATCTGGCGCTGGCGTTCGACCATCGCCGGGAAGGCCGTGTCCGACGCGGCTTCCGTCGATCCCGAAATGAAACCGGTATCCTCGACCGGGAAGAATCCCTTGGGGATGGTGGCGAACATATGCACGCTTACGTAAAAGGTGGCGAAAGTGACGAACACCGTGGTGAGGCGATGCCTCAACACGATGTCGAGGGACCAGCGATAGGCGTTCGTGAGGCCGGCGATGAGGAAATCGACGAAGCGCCAGAACACCCCTTGCGTGGCGTGATGGTCGTGCGGTTTCAGCAGGCGGGCGCACAGCATCGGCGTCAGCGTCAGCGAGACGAAGCCGGAGACGAGAATCGCGCAGGAAATGACGACCGCGAATTCGCGGAACACGCGTCCCACGATGCCCGCCATCAGGAACACCGGGATGAACACGGCGACGAGCGACAGGGTGATGGAAATGATCGTGAATCCGATTTCCTTCGAGCCCACGAGCGCCGCCTCGAAAGGCGCCATGCCCTCCTCGATGTGGCGCACGATATTTTCCAGCATGACGATGGCGTCGTCGACGACGAAGCCCACCGCCAGCGTCACCGCGAGCAGCGAAATATTGTCGACGGAATAGCCAAAAAGATACATGAAGGCGCAGGTGCCGATCAGCGACACCGGCAACGCCAGCGAAGGAATCAGCGTGGCGGTCAAGGACTTCAGAAACAGGAAGATCACCATGATGACCAGAGCGATCGACAGCATCAGCGTGAACTCGACGTCCTCGATCGATTCACGCACCGATTTCGAACGGTCGTTGAGCACGGAGACCGTGATCGAAGGCGGCAATTGCGCCTGGAATTGCGGCAGCCTCGCCTTGATCAGATCGACGACCTCGACGGTGTTGGCGTCGGACGCCCGATAGATGGCGAGCGCGATGGTGCGGGTGTCGTTGTGCCAGGCGGCGACCTGATCGTTGTCGACCGAATCATAGACGCGCGCGACTTCCTTGAGGCGTATCGGCGCGCCGTTGCGGAAGGCGACGACGATATTCTCGAAATCAGCGGCCCTTTCGATGCCCACATTGGCCTTGAGCACGAGGTTCTTGTCGATGCCGCGCAAATTGCCCACGGGCGAATTCGAATTGGCGTTGACGATGGCGCGGCGCAGGTCGTCCGCCGTCATGTTGCGGGCCGCGAGCAGATCGGGATCGGCGTCGATGCGCACCGCGTATTTCTGCTGGCCGAAGATGTTGACCTGGGCGACGCCGGGAATTTGCGAGATCTGCTGCTGGAAAATCTGCTCGGCGTATTCGTTGGTCGTCGACAGGGGCAGGGTCTCCGAGGCGAGCACGAGGATCAGCACCGGCGCGTCGGCGGGGTTGATCTTGCGAAACGTTGGGGGCGACGGCATTTCCGCCGGCAGATTGCGCAAGGTCGCCGTGATCATCGACTGCACGTCGAGGGCGGCGCCGTCGATGCTGCGGTCCAGATCGAATTGCATGGTGATGCCCGAACCGCCGTTGTTCGAACGCGAAGTCATCAGGCTGACGCCGGGGATTGTGGCGAAGGCGCGTTCCAGCGGCGCGACCACCGAAGTCGCCATGATCTCGGAATTGGCGCCGGGCATGCGGGCGTTGACGAGGATCGTTGGAAAATCGACGCGCGGCAGCGCCGACACCGGCAGTTTCATGAAGCCGAAAACGCCGAACACGATGAACGACAGCATTAACAGCGTCGTCATCACCGGACGCCGGATGCAAAGTTCGGGAAGCGACATCAGGTCTGATCCTTCTTCGCCGGGGCTGGCTGTTCCTGCGCCTTGCGCTCCTGCTGAGGTTTGTTTTTCACATCGACGCGAATGCCGTTGGCCAGCAACAGTCCGCCGTCGCTGACGATGGTCTCGCCGCCCTTCAGCCCTTCCACGACCACATCGCGGCCATCCTGGTAGCGGCCGACCTTGATCTGCCGCACGCGCGCGATCCCGCTCTCGACGACGTAGACGAAATTGCCGATCTGCCCGGACTGGGTGGCGATGCGCGGGATTGTCACGATGTCCGGGTCGGTCCTCAGGGTGACGCGCACATTGCACAGCTGCCCGGGCCACAGCACCTCGTCGGCGTTCTCGAACTCGGCGCGGATGGTGATGGTGCCGGTCGCCGCGTCGATGGTGTTGTCGAGCACCGCGACCTTGCCGATCGCCGATTTGGAGCCGCCCTGCGGCGTCGCCGCGACAACGCCTTCGCCGCGTTCGACCGCCTCGCGCACTTCGGCGAGCGAAGCCTGCGGGATCGAGAAGGACACATAGATCGGCGAAGTCTGCACGATCGTCGCCAGAGATCCGGTGACGGTGTTGTCGCCGGCGCGGATGATGTTGCCAGCCTTGGCGGTCACCGTGCTGAGCCGGCCGGTGAGGGGCGCGTTCAGGGTGTACCAGCTGAGCTGTACCTTCTGGTTTTCGAGCAGGGCCTCGTCGGCGGCCAGCGTCGCGCGGGCCGAGGCCAGCGCGGTGCGCGCGTTGTCGGCGGCAAGCTGGGTGCCGGCGCCGCGGGTGAGCAGTTCGGTGACGCGGTTGAAGTCGCGCTGGGCGCCATCGACGACCGTCTTGTCCTTCTGGATATTGGCTTCGGTCTGCTTGATCTGCGCGTTGATCTGGCGCGCGTCGAGCTGCACCAGCACGTCGCCTTTTTTCACCAGCGCGCCGTCGGCGACGAAAATCTTGTCGACCTGCGCGTCGGCGCGCGTTTTGATGTCGACCTTGGCGATCGGCTGCACGGTTCCCACGGCGTCGATTCGGTAGGGCATCGGGCCGCGCAGAACCGTATCCACTTCGACGGGCACCGGCGGGCGGGCGGCGATCGCGGCGGCGCGGGCGTCCTGCACGCCACGCGGACCGGCGGCGACGCGCGTCGATGGCTCTTCTTTCGCCGCCCAGGGCAATTTGGCCCGAACTTCCTTGGTGCGTTCGGCAAAGCCGGGATAATAGGTCTCAACATAGTTCGGCCAGGTGATTGCGGCGGCTCCGACGCCGGCCCCGACCACAATCAGTTGAAACAGCTTGGACCCCACCGACATAAACTCTCCTCCAAGGGAAACTTGATTTGAGCGAACTCAACGGAGCGATTAAAAATTGATCATTCGACCATCTGACGCCTGTTTCCAATTACAAGACCGCCACCATACACCCTATGTCGAATACACGCATCTTGTTTATACACAAGAGCGATGTCCATCAAATGCGCGAAAAATGCGCAATAAGCGCATCACAGTCAAGTGACTTTTGCTCAGCATCCGGGCACTGCAACCGGAGGCCGCTGGCGGAAGGGGTGGGATTCGAACCCACGGTTGGCTTTCACCAACGCCGGTTTTCAAGACCGGTGCCTTAAACCACTCGGCCACCCTTCCGATTGCCGGAGAATTGCGCATATTCATGCGGGTTTTTCAAGGATGATTGCAAAGCCCCTCGCCCGAAAGACGGGGAGGAGATCACAGCCGCCGCAATTTTGGCTTAATTGCCGGGCGTTGGTGTCCCAGGCTTGCGAAGATGGGCCTGCGAGGGATGGGCAAATTTGCCGATTAAGGATTTTGCAACGCGATGAGCGCAATTGTACTGGTTATGCGCGGAAGTTTGCTCAAAGTGGCTAAACAAGCGGCCTGACATTATCGCCTGAATGGTTTGCCTGACCGGGGCGCTGTGATTTTGGGTCGGCTACGGGGGACGACGGATGCGCCAAATGTTGTTCTCGACCTGTTGTTCTCCAGTGGTGCGTGCTCCCAAATGATTGAAACTCCGGTAGGTTCATTCAATCCAGGCGCGGGGCCCCTGAAAACGCACGCGCTGGTCGCCCTTGTCGGCTTCGCCGCTCTGGCCGGCTGCGCGCAGCAACCCTCCCAGCAACAGCGTTCGCGCATCGAGCGCTCCAGCACGGAATATTTCCCCGAAGGGCGTTACGGGCGCGCCAGTCCGCGGCTTGTCGCCGACGACAGGCCGGTGCCGCGCGGCGGCGGGCAACTCCTGGTCGGTCGACCCTATACAATTGCGGGCAAGCGGTATTTTCCGACGGACCGTCCATTGCAGACGCAAACCGGCATGGCCTCCTATTACGGCGGCGCCTTTCATGGCCGCAAGACGGCCAATGGCGAAATATTCGACATGACCTCCATCTCGGCCGCGCACCCGACCATGCCGCTGCCCAGCTACGCCCGGGTGACCAACACGCGCAACGGCAGCTCCATCATCGTGCGGGTCAACGATCGCGGCCCCTATCACGGCGGCCGGGTCATGGACGTGTCGCAACGCGTCGCCGAAGCGCTCGATTTCAAGCGGGCTGGCACCGCCACGGTGCGTGTCGATTATATCGGTAAAGCCAGTCTTGGTGGTTCCGACGACAGAAAATTGATGGCGACCCTGCGCACGGACGGGGAACCCGCCAGTCTCGACGGCTTCCCAACCGCAAGTCCTACGCTGGTCGCCAGCCGCGAACCCGTCAGTCCTCCGCGTCCCGAGCCCGCCCGGTTGGCGCTTGCGCCGGAACCGAGAGCTGAACAGCATCGACAGTTCGTTTCGGCTCCCCCTTCCTCGGGGACGACAATCGTGACGAACGCGCCAGCCGCCGCCCGCGACACGGCAAGCCAGGCAACAGCCTTCGCCCCCGCGCAATCCGCTCTGCCGGTTCGCGCGCCTTTGCCGCCGACGCGCCCCTTCGATCTGGGAACGATCCCGGGCGCGGAGGTTCCGATCGCCGCCAGTCGGCCTTCGCTCGAGCCGGCGCCATTGTTGCAATCCAGCGTCGCCGCGCGATGACGCGTTGATTTTTGCGGGCCGCTTGTGCAAATGAGTGACGCGGCGGACATCCTGTCCCACCGCAATGCTCCGCGTTGAACTCGCGCCGGACTCGATCGACACATGAGCGCCAAACTAAAATTCATGCGGCATAAACACGCGCGCGCGCTGGCTGTCGCCGCTGGCCTGTGCATCGCGGGATTGCAGCCCGCCCAAGCGCAAGGGCCAGGGCAGGGGCAGACATTCCAGACCATGGCGCCGTCCGCGATCCTGATGGATGCGGAGACCGGATCCGTCCTGTTTGAAAAAGCCGCGGATCAAACCGTGACACCGGCTTCAACGGTCAAGGTGATGACGGCCGAAATCGTCTTCCGCGAACTCAAGGAGGGCAGGCTCAGGTTGACGGACGAATTTCACGTCAGCGACAACGCCTGGCGCATGGGCGGCGCGGGCTCGCGTGGCTCCAGCATGTTCGCCCAGTTGAATTCGCGCATCAGGGTTGAAGACCTTTTGCGCGGTCTGCTCATCGTTTCGGGAAACGACGCGGGGATCATTCTGGCGGAAGGCCTGTCCGGCACGGAAGCCGCCTTCGCTGAAAAGATGACGCAACGGGCGCGCGAACTCGGATTGAAAAATCTGCATTTTCGCAACGCCTGGGGCAAGGACGATCCGGGCCAGAAAGTCACGGCGCGCGACATGGCGTTGTTGGCGGACCATGTCGTTCGCGCTTACCCTGAATACTATCGTTACTTTTCGGAGCGCGAATTCACCTGGGGCAAGACCAGACAGCAGAACCGCAACCCGCTGCTGGGCATGGATATCGGCGCCGACGGCCTCAAAACCGGAAATATCGACGACGCCAGCGGCTATGGCCTGATCGGTTCGGCGGTGCAGAACAACCAAAGGCTCATTCTGGCGATTTACGGCTTGCGCAACGCCAAGGACCGCGCCGAAGAGGCGCGCAAGATTCTGCTGTGGGGGTTCCGCTCTTTTGAATCGAAGGCCCTGTTCGACGCGGGCGAGACGATTGGCGCAGCGCGGCTTTACGGCGGCGCGCAAACCGAGGTTTCGCTGGTTTCCGCCAAAGCCGTGCGGATTCTCGCGCCGCGAGGTTCAACCGACAAGCTGACGGGAAAAATCGTCTACAACGGGCCGATCGCTGCGCCTGTCGCCGCCGGCCAGGACGTGGCGCGGCTGAAGATTTTTCGCGGCAACGCGCTGTCGCTGGACCTGCCCCTGAACGCGGGGGAAAGCGTGGACATCGGGCCGCTGTACAAACGGGCCTACGACGCGGGCATGGAGTTGGGCGCGGGCTTGTTCCGCAAACTGGCGTCGAAGAACTGATGGCCGTCGCGGGCAAAAACGGCGGCGCCCGGCGCGGCTGTTTTATCACGCTCGAAGGCGGCGAAGGCGCCGGCAAATCGACACAGGCGCGCATGCTCGCCGAGCGGCTTTCCCTGCGCGGCCTCGAATGCGTCACGACGCGGGAACCCGGCGGCTCGCCGCATGCCGAGGAATTGCGCGCGGTGCTGCTGTCGGGCGCGGTCGCCTCGCTCGGCCCCATGGCCGAGGCGCTGCTTTTCGCCGCCGCGCGCGTCGATCACCTCGACCACACCATCAGACCCGCGCTTGCGCGCGGCGCCTATGTGATCTGCGACCGTTTCGCCGATTCGACGCGCGCCTATCAGGGCGCGCTGGGCAATATCGATCCACGCCTCATTCTGGCGCTGGAGGCGGTAACGGTGGGCGCTACGCGGCCGGACCTGACGCTCATGCTGGATTTGCCCGCGGAAGTGGGCCTTGCGCGCGCGCGCGCCCGGCGCGGCGGCGGCGCAACGGATCGTTTCGAAAGCGAGGGCGTCGAGTTTCATCGGGGATTGCGCAGCTCGTTTCTGGACATAGCCGCTGGCGAACCTTCGCGCTGCTTTGTCATCGACGCCTCGGGAACTCCCGCGGGGATCGCCGAGTCCATCTGGGTTGTCGTCGAGCGGCGTTTGCTGGCGCCGCGCCCGCCGGGCGGCTCGTTCAAATCGACGGCGGCGAAACCCGCCGATGGGCGGCGCGACGACGTTCGGCAAGACCCGCAAAACCAGCAAGACCCGCAAGAACGCGTGAAAGCATGAAAGCGCCCGTCAAAGCCACGCTCGCCGAAAGCGATGTATTTCCCGGCGCGCCGCATCCGCGCGAGGCGCAAGCCTTGTTCGGCCATGACGTCGTGGAACGGTCGCTGCTCGAAGCCTATCGTTCCGGGCGTCTGCCACAAGCGGTTATTCTGGGCGGACGCGAGGGCATCGGCAAGGCGACGCTGGCCTGGCGGCTGGCGCGGTTCATTTTTGCGCATCCCGATTCCGCCAGCGCGGCGGTGCGCGAAGCCGTCGATCTTGGCGTGCCCGCAAGCCATCCCGTCTTCTCGCGAGTTGCTACGCTGGCGCAGGCCGATCTCGCGGTTCTGCGGCGCGAGTGGAACGACAAGACCAAAAAGCACTTCACCGAAATCCGCGTCGACGACGTGCGCAAGGCGATCGGTCTTTTTCAGTTTTCCGCGGGCGCCGGCGGCTGGCGCATCTGCATCGTCGATTGCGCCGAAGACATGAACCGCAGCGGCGCAAATGCCTTGCTGAAGATGGTCGAGGAGCCGCCGCCGCGCTCGCTGTTCATTGTCGTGTCGCACAAACCCGCCTACATCCTGCCCACGATCCGCTCGCGTTCGCGGCTGTTCCACATGCAGCCGCTCGCGCAGAACGAGGTCGCGCAGGCCGTTACCGCGCTGGGCGGTCCGTGGGGGGAATTCGGCGCGGAGATCGCCGCCGCCGCGAGCCGCGCGCAAGGTTCGGTGCGGCAGGCCTTGCGCCTGCTCGACAGCGACCGGTTGGCGCTTGCCGAAAGGCTCGACAAGATTCTGAACAATCTGCCGCGCGTCGATTGGCGCGGCGTTCACGCCCTCGCGGACTCCGCCTCCAAGGCGGCCGCGGTCGATGAATTCGAGGCGCTCTACACCGGCGTTTTCGACTGGCTTGACGACAAAGTGCGCAGTCAGGCCGGCGACGGCGCGGCTCGTCTTGCGCCGCTGGCGCAGGTATGGGAAAAACTCAGCCAGGCCGTGCGCGACACCGAGGCGCTCAACCTCGACAAGCGCACGCTCATTCTGACCATGTTTTCCGATCTCTCAGCCGCCGCGCAGGCCGCGCGGCTGTAAGGCATTCGGCTCCCGGAAAGGGAGCCTCAAACTGGAATTCCCCAATCTGGAACCGCAATGTCCGCCGCCAATACGTTCATGATCACAACCGCCATTCCCTATGCGAACGGCGCTCCCCACATCGGCCACGCCTACGAGCGCATCGCCGCCGACGCGATCCAGCGCTTCAAGCGTCTGGATGGATACGATGTTTTGTTCGTCACGGGCATGGACGAGCATGGCCAGAAAATGCAGCAGACCGCGGCGGGCAGGGGCATCGCGCCGCAAGCGCTCGCCGACGAGACCGCCGCGCAATTCGCCGAAATGGGCGATTTTCTCAACGCGCGCGCCGATGAGATCGTGCGCACCACGCAGCCGCGCCACTACGCCGCCAGCCAGGAAATCTGGAAGCGCATGCAGGCCAACGGCGACATCTACCTGTCGAAATATTCCGGCTGGTATTCGGTTCGCGACGAGGCCTTTTTCGACGAGCACGAGCTTACGGTCGACGCCAACGGCGGCAAACACGCGCCAGGCGGATCGCTGGTCGATTGGGTGGAGGAGGAAAGCTATTTTTTTAGACTGTCCCACTACGCCGACCGGCTGCTGAAGCATTACGCAGACAATCCGGCTTTCGTGACGCCCGAAAAATATCTCAACGAGATCGTCGCTTTCATCAAGCGGGGCCTCAACGATCTCTCGATCAGCCGCGCCACTTTCGACTGGGGCGTGCCGGTGCCCGGCGATCCCGAACACGTCATGTATGTCTGGGTGGACGCGCTGACGAATTATCTGACGGCGACCGGCTTTCCCGCGGCTTCGAACTCCAGGGAAAAATACTGGCCGGCGGATGTTCACGTCATCGGCAAGGACATCACGCGCTTTCATTCGATCTACTGGCCGGCGTTCCTGATGTCGGCGGGCATTGCCGTTCCCAAACAGGTCGTCGTGCATGGCTTTCTCTTCAACAAAGGAGAGAAAATGTCGAAATCCGTCGGCAATGTGATTTCGCCGAAGACTTTGGTCGGGCATTACGGCGTCGATCAGCTGCGCTATTTCTTCCTGCGCGAGGTGCCTTTCGGCCAGGACGGCAATTACTCTCATGAGGCCATCGTCAACCGGATCAACGCCGATCTCGCCAATGATCTGGGCAATCTCGCGCAGCGCTCGTTGTCGATGATCGCGAA
>JANYDZ010000463.1 GCA_025363375.1 Hyphomicrobiales bacterium | reverse complement strand
CTTCGGCTGTGCCGACCTTGTAGGAGACAAAGCCCTTTGCCTGGGCTTGCTGGGCGAGGGCGGGGTCAATGGCGAGGCGGGCCGAAAGGCCGAAAGCGGCGGCGCCGGCGGCGCTGACGATCATTTGACGGCGGGAAACATCGAGCATGGTGGAACTCCTTGAAGCCGGTTCGGGGCAGGGCGCCAATGGTTCTTCGTCGGCCTGCAGGAAGTAGACTCGGCCAGGCGCGCCGATATTCCCGGCGCCGCCATTTTATTCCGGCGCTTTTTTTTCACGCCCATGGAATAAATCCCCGATGCCGGGAGTCCCTACGATACGGCTGTCTGGGCGAATGGGGATCCGGGCGAATGGGGATAAATTGACCGAACGCGCGCGTTTCGAGGTTCAGGCGATGGCGCATCTCGACGCCGCGCATAACCTCGCGTTCCATTTGTTGCGCGAGCGCGCCGACGCGCAGGACGCGGTGCAGGACGCCTATGTGCGCGCCTACCGCGCCTTCGCCCAGTTGCAGGGAGAAGATATCAAGCCCTGGCTGCTGACAATCGTGCGCAATGTTTGCTACCGTCGGCTGCAGGAACGGCGGCGCATGAGCAACGTCATTTCGCTCGATGAAACCCTGAGCACGCGCGCCGGCGCGGCGTCGATCGAGGCCGAATGCACGGCCAACACGCCGTCCCCCGAGCAGAACGCGATCAGGGCTTCGGACGCGACCGTCCTGACGCAGGCGCTGGCGGCGCTGCCGCCGGCCTTTCGGGAAGTGATTGTGCTGCGCGAACTTGAAGAACTTTCCTACCGCGAGGTCGCCGACATCGTCGGCGCTCCCATCGGCACGGTGATGTCGAGACTTTCCAGGGCCCGCGCCGAGCTGCGGGCTCTCATGATGAAATTGCTGGCGCAGGACAATAACAATGCAATGTGATCGGGTTCAGGAGCTTCTTGGCGCATATGGAGACGGCGAATTGTCCGGCGACGAGCGCCGCTCCATGTCAACGCATCTTGAGTCGTGCAAGGCCTGCGGCGATATCCTGGCGGACTATGGGCGCATTGGCCGCGCGTTGAAGCGGCACGGCAGGGTTTGCGCGCCGCCTGTTCTGGCCGCGCGCATTGGCGCCGCGCTTGATCAAATCGAATCCGAGCTTCCAAGCGCCGTTCTACAGCCCGCGCGCCGGTTCGCGCTCGCCGGCCGCGTTTTCGATATGCGCGGCTTTGCGCGGCGCGCGGCGTCGCTGGCCGCGGCCTGTTTCATTGGCGCGCTCGCCGCCTGGAACTTCGTGGATGCCGCCGGCCAGAGCGATCGCATGGAGCGCGACGTTCTCAACGCGCACATGCGCTCGCTGTTGCAGGAATCCCCCGTTCAGGTCGCCTCGAACGACAAGCACAATGTGCAGCCGTGGTTTGCGGGCCGCACCGATTTTGCGCCGGCGGTGAAGGATCTTGCCGAAGATGGATTTCCGCTCGTCGGCGGACGCCTCGACTATGTCGCGGACCGACGCGTCGGCGTTGTCGTCTACAAGCGGGGCCTGCATATGATCAACGTGTTCATGTGGCCCTCGCCCTCGAGCGCCGACAGCGCGCCGCGCATCGTCACGCGGAAAGGCTACAATTTGCTCTCGTGGAGCCGGAGCGGCGTCTCCTACTGGGCTGCGTCCGATCTCAACTCCGAGGAAATGCGGACGCTGTCCCGGCTGCTTTGACCGCGGCAAAGGCGCGCGTTAAACCCGTTGGAGCGTTTCGACACCGGGGAACTGTTACGCGAGGTCAATCCGGATCGGCACATGGTCGGATGGCTTCTCCAGGGCGCGCATGTGCTTGTCGATGGCGACCGATTGCAGCCGGTCCGCCGCCTGCGGCGACAACAGCAGATGATCGATGCGGATGCCGTTGTTTTTCTGCCAGGCGCCCGCCTGATAATCCCAGAAAGTATAGAGTCCCGCCTCGTCGGTTGTGGCGCGCAGCGCTTCGGTGAGGCCTAGATTGAGCAACTCCCGAAACTTCGCGCGTGTGGCCGGCAGATAAAGCGCGTCGCCGGTCCAGGCGGCGATGTCGCGGGCGTCGCGCGCTTCGGGAATGACGTTGTAGTCGCCCGCCAGGACGAAACATTCCTCCAGCTTCAGCAATTCGCGCGCGCGGGAAATCAACCGGTCCATCCACGCGAGTTTGTAGGAATATTTTTCGGTGAGCGGCGGATTGCCGTTGGGCAGATAGATCGAGGCGACGCGTATAATTGTTTTGCCGTGCGGCACGATCGCCTCGATGTAGCGCGATTGTTCGTCGTGCTCGTCGCCGGGCAGTCCGCGCGTCGCCTCGATGGGGCGTTTCGACAGGATGGCGACGCCGTTAAACGTCTTTTGCCCGTGCGTCGCCACGTTGTAACCTGCGGATTCCACTTCCAGGCGCGGAAAGGCTTCGTCGAGACATTTGATTTCCTGCAGGCAGAGCACGTCCGGCTCCACCTCCTTCAGATAGCGAAGCAGATGTTCCGTGCGCTGGCGCACGGAATTGACGTTCCAGGTGGCGATACGCACGGCGCGTTCCATTTTTAGAGCTGAGAAACACTATCACGCTCAGCCGGTTCCGATCACCCCCAACGGCGGTGCGCCCACATCCATTGTTCCGGCCTCCTGCGGATGCTGGCTTCGAAGGCGGCGTTGAGGTTGGCGGTGGCCCGGGCGATGTCGGCGTCCCTGTCCGCAGTGCGCGGAACCTCGACCGGGTCCAGCCGCAGACGAAAACGCGCGCCGGGCTCGCGCACGATGGTGGCCGCGTAAAGCGGGGCGTCAAGGCTGCGCGCCATCATGGCGGGAAACGGGGTTGAAGGCGCGTCGAGCCCGAAGAAGGGGACTTTTACCCCCTGGCTGTCGCGCAAATCCGCCATCATCGTCACGCCGCCGCCGCCGCGCACGTGCCGCATGAGTTTGAACGAGATCGACGCGTGTTTCTCGAACAGGCCCCCGGGGTAGAATTTTTCGCGCAGACGTCGCACGTAAGCGTCGACAAAGGGGTTTTTGATGCGCTGATAAACGCCGGCGGCGCCCGCCGTGCGAAGCGGCAGGCCGCGGACGGCGATCTCCCAATTGGCCTGGTGGGCGGCGCAGGCGACGAACCCGGCGCCGGGAGCGGCGTCTTTCAATTGGGCGGTGTCGTCGTCGACGACGATGCGTCCGCCCGGGGCGATTTCATCGAGGTGGAAAAACTCGCCGAACGTGCGCCCCATCGTCTCCCACATTTCGCGCGCGATGGCGTCGCATTCGGCCGGCGTCTTTGCGGGAAAGGCGCGTTGAAGCTGCTTTTTCGCGCGCTGGTGCCGGCTGGTGAAGGGCGCGATCAGCCGCCAGCTCTTGCCGGAAAGCGCCGAGGCCCGCTCGATCGGCAGGCCGCGAAACAATCCCGCGACGAGCAGGAACCCAAAATACTCCAGCCGGTAGCGCAGGGCGGCGAGGCAAGGCTTCATGCACCGCTCACCGCGCGTCCGCCAGCGGCCGCATAAGCGCCGGCAGGCGGCCCGGCGGGGTCACGCCTTCGCGCAACAGCGCCCGCCGCAAGGGACCTATCCCGGCCATGGCGAGTATGCCAACGCCGCGCGCGAAATCGACCGGCGGGAGGTCCCAAAGCAATGAACGGTTGAGAAGATCGACGCCGAGCGCGCGCACGCTCACATCGAGTTTCCGCGCGCGGTCGTAGGCGCGCAGCGGCTTGTCGGCGCCGGGGTCGTCCGCGCCGCGCGTTTCAAGGCACTCAACGAGTTGCGCCACGTCCCGCAGGCCCAGATTGAGGCCCTGCGCGCCGATCGGCGGAAAAAAATGCGCGGCGTCCGCGACCAGCGCCGCGCGTTTGGCGGTCATCGACTGGCATGCGAGCCCGGAGATGGGAAACGCGGCGCGCGGGCCTTCAAGGGCGATGGCGCCGTGCAGGCGACGCGTCTGCGTCTCGATTTCCCGCGCCAGTTCGCCATCCGCCAACGCCATGCGGCGTTTGGCTTCGCCGGGATTCATCAACCAGACAAGGCTGGAGCGATGGCGGTTGGCGCCTTCGGCGGGCAGCGGCACCAGCGTGCAGGGGCCCTGTCGCGTATGGAACTCGCTCGAGGCGCGCCAATGGGTGCGGCTGTGGCGCAAAAGGGCGGTGATGGCGACCTGCGGGTAGTTCCATTCGCGCGTTTTTATGCCGGCGGCGGCGCGCAGCCGCGAGTTTCGCCCGTCCGCGCCGACAATGAGTTTCGCCGAGATTTTCTCGCCGTCGACTGTTGCGGCGCGCGCGTCGCTGGACGCAAATTCATAATCGTCGAGGCGCGTCTCGCGCAGGTCCAGCCCCGGGGTCTCCCGCGCGATCGCCGCCAGCGCCATGACGAGGGAGGCGTTTTCGATATTGGCGCCGAACGCGTCGAGGCCGATTTCCTCCGCCTGCAATTCAAGCGGCGGCGTCGGCAGGCGCGAGCCGGTGTCGTCAACGATGCGGATGGTCTCGATGGGGCACGCGAGCGGCGCCAGGCGTCGCCACACGCCGAGCGCGCGGTAGAGGCGCAGGGACGCCTCGAACAAGGCGACTGTGCGCCCGTTGCGCCGGGTCTCGAGATCGCCGCGCAGGGCGACGCGGAAGCCGGCGCCCGCCAGCGCGATCCCCGCCGTGAGGCCGGCGGCGCCCGCGCCCGCGATCAGGATGTCGGTTTGAGTCTCCATGACGCCTTTTAGCGCGAAGCGGGCGCGCTGGCGAGGCGTTGCGCGGGCGCGCGGCCCGTGTTCGTATTGGCGCGGACGGGAACCAGATGAGCGGCTCAACCACTCCGGCGCAACGAATCACCGCCTTCGCGGTGCATCTTTTCACCGCTTCAGGCGCGGTGGCGGCCTTTCTTGCGCTGGCGGCGGCGATGGCGCGGGATTTCGCCTCCATGTTCGCGTGGCTGGCCGCGGCGCTCTTCATCGACGGCGTCGATGGGACGCTTGCGCGCGCCGCTCAGGTGAAAAAGCACGCCGGCTGGATCGACGGCGATGTGCTGGATTTTGTCGTCGACTTTCTGACCTATGTTTTCGTGCCGGTTGTTGGTCTGTGGCAATCGGGAATCATGGGGCCGGATGGAACGATCATTCTATGTCCGCTTGTCGTGGGCGCGTCGGCGCTTTACTTCGCGGACCGCCGCATGAAGACGCGCGACAACTGGTTCCGCGGGTTTCCCGCTTTGTGGAATATCGCCGCCCTGTATCTCCTGGCGTTTTCGCCGCCGCCGCTTGTGTGCGCGGCGATCGTGCTGGCGCTGACGGCGCTGATGTTCGCGCCGGTTTATTTTGCGCACCCTTTGCGGGTGGAATCCCTGCGCGCCCTCACGCTCGCCATGACGATCGTCTGGAGCGCCAGCGCCGTGTTGTTGATCGCCGAAGGTTTCGATCATTCCCCCGTCGGCAAGATCGGCCTTGTTGTGACCGCGGTTTATTTCATCGGCCTGTCCGTCCGGCGCTCGTTTGCCGGAGGCGCGGCCCCTTAAGCCGCCGGGCTGACAGGCAAGGGACGCGTGCCAACCATGGCGGTTCCAACAACCGGGTCGGCGTCCGCCACAAATCGAACGGCAAGCCCGCTCCGCGTCATGCATTGCGTTATGAATTCCTGCGACCAGCCGCTTTCAAACCAGCCAAACTTGCGAATGCAATAGACCGAAAGCGGGTCCAGCCGCATGCCCCAATGCGGCCACCACAGCGTATTGATGGGTTCGCCCGCGAAAGCGAGGGATCCGCCGGGCGCAAGGTTCCGGCTCAATCTTGCGATGACGTCCCACGGCTTCAGCGCGTGGTGAAGACACTCGTAAAAGACGACGAGATCGAACTCCCCGGTCAGCGGAAAGTCGTCAAAGCCGCCCTGAAAGGCCTCGATATCGAGCTTCAAACGCTTGTTTCGTTCATTCACCAAACCAACGAAAGACGGGTTGATGTCGACGCCGGTCACCTTGCAGCCCATGGTCGCGAACAATTCCGTGGACAGTCCCCAGCCGCATCCCATGTCCAGCACGCGGGCGTGCGCGGGAGGGGCGGCAAAACGCATGAGTTTGGACAGGCGGACATAGTGGATCGCCACCAGGTTGGGATCGCGTCCGCCGTAGGGATTGGGGCTGGCTACGTGATCCTCGAAATTGAAATCGGTCTTTTCGTTGGCGGATTGATTGATGTCGCGGCCTGAAATCTCCTTGTACAAGGCGGTTTGCAGCGCAAAATACGCGTCGGAAAAAGGATCAACGGCTGTATCGACTTTGACTGATGGCCGGTAGGAGAGGGATCTCCACTCAGGAGCGGAATCCAGAAATGGCGGGCCGCCCTTGGCGTCCACCATGGCGACGAATTCGTCGAGTGTCTCTTCGCAAAAGCCGTCAACGCTCAGGGTTTTGCGGTTCGCGCCGCTGGACGATCCGTCCGCCGACGAGGCTCCGCCCAGCAGCCGTGTTGCCATCCGCGACAGTTTTTCAAACATGTTTCAAAGTTTCTCTTGTTGACGCGCCGGCGAGGCCATCCGGACATCTTCGGATGGAAGGGGGGCGGGAACAATGTTGTCCTTGTAAGCGAGCGGCAAAGCGCGCGACACCAGTTGCGCGACGCTTTCCGCCCAACTCAGCCAATGGCCGGGAACGCGAAGGCTTCGCTGCGCCGGATCGTTTTCGGCGGCGAATTTGCGCAAGGCTTCTGTCAGCGCGTCCGGGGAGGACAGCGGGAAGAAAGAAGCGCGTTCATCGGCGATCTCGCGGAAAACGGGAATGTCGCTGCACAACACCGGAAGTCCGCGTTGACAGGCTTCCACGATGGGTAGTCCAAAGCCCTCGATGATCGACGCCATGACCAGGGCCGACGCGTTCCGATAGCCAAAATCCAGTTCCGCGTCCGTCACGTCCCGAAGCAGGAAAAGCGACTGCCCGAGCCGGGGATGCGCGTTGATCCGTTCGATCAGCGCTTCGACGCGCCATTCCTGCTTGCCGACAATAACCAGCGTCGAGTCTCCGCCGCTCTTCCAGAGCGCTTCGAAAGCGTCGAGTATGAAAGCCGTGTTCTTTCTTGGCTCGATGCTTCCCACCGCCATGAATACGTGACGCGGCGTGGAAAAAATGTCGCGGATGTGGTCGCGGGGGCTTTCATCGGGATCGAAAAAGTCAAGTTCCGCGCCGAGATGGAAAAAGTCCATCGGCAACGGGTCCATCCGCTTTTGCTGGAACACGGGTTCCCTGAGGTAGGCCGCGACGGAATCGCAAGTGGATTTGGATATCCCCATCAGCCCGTCGATTTCCGAATAAAATTTTTGCGCCCATAGCCCGAATGATTCGGTGAGTTCGGGCAGAACCGTTTCCGGGTGCGTGATCGGGATCAGATCGTAGGCGACGCCGACGACCTTGCCGCCCTTGCTTTTGAAATCGGCGATCGCCTGCCAGGGGGAGCCAAACCATGTGGCGTCCGGCAACAGCAGAACATTTCCGACATGTGTCGCGTATTGGTCCAGCCGCAAGACTTTTTGAGGCGTTGGATGAACGCGATCGTCGCCCGGGGCGGCGGCGTGCGTCCGGGACGTTTCGGACTTGCCCTTCCCGGCCGTCTTGTTTTTTAAAACCTGCTCCGGATCCGCGTGGATGAAATTCCCGTCGTTCAAAATGACCGGTTGCGTCTCGATGCCGAATCGACGCGACGCTTGCGGCGCGAACCGCACGATGTTGCGCACCACGCGCTGGATGCCGGTATTCAGGTCGCTGTGGTGGGTGTGGGTGCATTCCACGAACAGCCGCAGGGGGCGAGGCGGCGGGATTGCCGCAACCGGCCGCGAGGCAGGCGCCACGAGCCGCCCCTTCATTGCCGGCCCCAATGGGTCGAGCGCCTGGCCAACCAGTTGTTCGGCGGATTGAAGCCATGTGAGCCAGGGCGTCGGGGTTCGGATTGCGCGTGTTTCGGGTTGCTTCGACGCGTCGAATTCCCGGAGTTTGGCGGTCAGATCGCCGTCGTTCGCCAAATCGAAAAAAGCCGCCCGTCCATCGGCGATCTCCCTGAACACGGGTATGTCGCTGCACATGACCGGCAGGCCCCGCTGCATGGCTTCAACGATCGGCAGGCCAAAGCCCTCTTGCTGCGACGCCATGATCAACGCCGAGGCGTTGCGATAGGCGAAGTCCACTTCGTTGTCGAGGCAATCGCGGAACAGAAAAATCTGTTGGTTCAATTTCGGGTGAGCGGCGATGTCGGCGAGGATTCCGTCCGACATCCAGGCCTGACGTCCGATCAGGACGAGAACGCCGTTGCCGCCGGCGGCCATGTATTTTTCAAAAGCCGAGAGAATGTAGGGATGGCCTTTGCGCGGCTCGATGCTGCTGACGACAAGATAGACATGGCGGTCGGCGGGAAATGCGGCGCGAAAATGCGCCCTGGGCTCGATCGCTTGATCGACGAAGTCCAGTTCCGAACCCAAATGCGCGAAGGATATGTAGCCATGTCCCGCGATCACGCCTGACTTCGTCTGTTCGGCGGCGTAATCGGCGATGACGTTGGCGGTCGTGCGTGAATTGCTGAACAGAAGATCCGCGGTCCTGAGCATGTTCCTGACCCAGTTTTCGAAGACCGCCACAGTGTCGCTGTGAACGGTGTCCGCGTGACTGAGGGGAATGAGGTCTTGAATGACGCCGGCGACCCGCCCGCCCGCCTTCTGAAACGCGCGGGTGGGCGGCCATATGTCGAACATCCAGGTGCAATCGAGCAGCAGCAGGACGTCGCCTTCGCGCGAGCCGTTTGCTTCGATGGCCTGGCCGATCGCATAGTCGGGATATCCAAATTCCG
>JANYDZ010000435.1 GCA_025363375.1 Hyphomicrobiales bacterium | reverse complement strand
GGCGTAGCGATGCCCTTTGATCTTCATGCGCCCGCGCCTGCTCCTGCGAACCGCAGTTCCATTTCGCCAAGCGGCGCGAAATAGACGTCGATATCTTCGGTCCTTGTTTCCTCGTGCGAGGCCGGACGCCAGCGAGGTGTTTTGTCCCGCTCGATGACAACGCTGCGAACGCCTTCGTAAAAATCATGCTCTCTGCAGATGCGCGCGGCGATGCGCAACTCCATCCGCAAGGCGGCTTCAAGCGTGAGGCCCGCGCCTTCGCGCATCTGCCGCAATCCGATTGCGAGACTGGTCGGCGATTGGCCCGCAAGGGTTTCCAGCGTTTCGCGCGCAAAGCTGTTTGGCGCTGCGCCTTCGCGCTTCAGCGCCGCGAGAATGGACGCGACGCTGTCGTGACCAAAACAGCGATCTATGAGCGGCCGCGCATCCGCGAATTTCGCCGGCGGCGGCGGCGCCGAAAAAGCAGCGATGATGGACGACGTATCGCCGCGCGCCTCGAGCGCCTTCGCGAGTTCGCCCAATTGCGTCGAAGACGCAAAGGACGTCGCCAGCCCCAAAGCGCAAGCGTCGCCAGCGCCGATCCGCGCGCCCGTGAGGGCCAGCCATGTTCCGCTTCGCCCGGGCATGCGCGGCAGGAAATATGTGCCCCCCACGTCCGGAAAAAACCCGATGCCGACTTCCGGCATGGCGAACGCGAGCCTGTCGCCGGCGACGCGGTGCGAGCCGTGGATGGAAACGCCGACGCCGCCGCCCATCACGAACCCGTCGATCAGCGCCACATAGGGTTTGGGATAGCGGGCAATGCGCCGGTTCAGGACGTATTCCTCGCGCCAGAATTCAACCTGCGCGGCATGCTCGCCCGCTTTGCCAAGATCGTAAAGTTCGCGAATATCGCCGCCGGCGCAGAAGGCGCGCTCCCCTGCCCCCGCGACAACGACGCGTTCAACCGCGGCATCGCGCTCCCATCCATCAAGCGCGCGGGCGAGCGCCCGCACCATGCCATGGGTCAGCGCGTTCAGCGCCTTCGGGCGGTTGAGCAGCACAAAGCCCGCCGCGCCCCGCCTCTCGCAGATGATGTCGGTTTCGTCCATAAAATCTCCGCAGGAGCGCGGGCATACGCGCGGCGCGGCGTCGGGTCAACGCTCGGCGGGTTACGGGCGGCAAATCAACCGCCAAGGCGCCGCGCCTATTTCATGTCCTTTGCAGCGACGACTTCGATTTCGACGAGAAAGCCGGGATTGGCGAGAGCCGAAACGCCAAACACCGAGCGCACCGGCAAATTGGGTTGATCGGCGCCGAAGAATTGCGTGTAGCCCGCCATGAACGCGTTGAAATCCATCGGCGCGCGTCCATCATGGACAAGAAACACCTGCATCTTCACGACATCGCCCATGCCAAGCCCCAGCCCCTCCAGAATAGCCTTGATCTTGTTGAGCACGCCTATTGTCTGCGTCTTCACGTCGCCATAGGCCTGCGGCGCGGTGGCTGGCGCATCCTTGTTGACGAGGGGAGGCACCTGGCCGCTGATGTACCAGGTCCTGGCATTGCCGGAGACCTCGATGGCCTGCGCGATCGGAAAATTCGAATTTGGAATCTTGTGCCGCACGATCTCGGCCGACACGCCGCCCGCGTTCATCAAAGCGCACGCGCCAAGCGCGGCGCCGCGAAAAAACATGGATCCGCGTTTCATGCCCTTGATCCCTCGTTTGCGGCGCGCCGCGCGGTCAACGCCGCGCGTTCGCGACATCCTCAACCTTCACGGCGTCGGCGTAGGAATTGCCGAATTGCGTGCGCACATAATTCACGATCGCCGCGATCTGTTCGTCGCTCATCATCCCGCCAAACGACGGCATGCCCTTGAGGCCGTTCACAATCACGCTGACGGGATAGCCGCCCGCCGCAAGCTTCGCGTTGCCGGCGAGCGAGGGATACACAGCCGCGCCCGCCGCGCCCTTTGCATCGGACATGTGGCAGGCGCGACAGACATTCGCGTAGATTTCCTCGCCCGTCTTTTCGACAAAGCGCGGCGTCGGGCTCAGGATCGGCGCCGCGGGCGGCGTTTGCGCGCGCGTTGGCATGGCCAGGCAACACAGCAACATCGCGGCGAGCGCCGGGCCGGACCTCGAAGTGGGCGTGGTCATGCGAAAGAACCTCACGATTTCACCACCCGTTCATGCAGCCGCGCGATGGCGTCGAGCGACGACAGAATCGCGCCTTCCTGCCAGGCGGGCAACCAGGACGCGTGCTCGCCCGCCAGCACGATACGCCCGTCGATCGCGCATAGATTGTTGTAATGCTGTTTGCGCTTGTCGTCCGTCCAGCTCCCCGAACAACCCATGATGAAGGGAACCCGGTGCCAGGCGACGGAGACGCCGCTCTCAAATTCGGCGCGGTATTGCGGATGAACTTTCGCGCCGGATTGCAGCGCGGCTTCGATCCGTTGCGCCGAAGTCATGGAACTGAACTCAAAAGAGTTCGGGCCGCCAAACAGATAGGCTCCAAGCAGGACGCCCTTGCCCTGGCGCGCGTAATCGCTGCTGGGATAGGCGATCAGGCGGATCGGACCATCCGTGAAGCTCACGCCGCCGTAAATGCCGTCGTCCTGCTCCCAGAACCGCCGCTTGAATTGCAGGCCAACCTTCACCGAAGCGCCGTAGGGGATGGCGTCGATGGCCGCCTTCATGGGCGCGCGCGCGTCGATCTGGATCTGGCCGAGCACGGTCAGCGGTATCG
>JANYDZ010000362.1 GCA_025363375.1 Hyphomicrobiales bacterium | reverse complement strand
GTGAGGTCGCCGCCTTCGACAAGCAAAAATCCCAGGTAGCGCGCGAGGTAGGCTTGTTCAAAATAGGTTTGGCTGAGCGGGCCGGGAGTCAACAGGCAGATGCGTGGATCGCTGCGCGTGGCGGCCGCGGCGAGGCCCGAGCGGAGGTTTTGAAAGAAAGGCGCCAGGCGCTCGACGTTCATGTCGCGGTAAAGCGCGGGGAACGCACGCGATAGCACAAGCCGATTCGCCAGCGCGTAGCCGACGCCGGAAGGCGCTTGCGTCCGATCCCCGAGAACCCACCAGCGCCCATCGGGACCGCGGCCCAAATCCACGGCGTAAGAATGCAGAAATCGCCCGCCTGGCGGTTTTACGCCATACAACGGGCGCTGAAAGTCCGGGCTTCCCGTTATTGCGCTGGCGGGCAGAACGCCTTCGGAGACGAGGCTCCCCTCGCCATAAATATCCGCCAGGGCAAGTTCCATAAGGCGCGCGCGTTGCTCGACGCCCGCCTCGATTTGGCGCCATTCATGTTCACCTATCAAAAGCGGCACGTGGCTGAGCGGCCATGCTCGTTCACTTGTCTCGCCGAAAGCCCTGTAGGACACGCCGGTATCGCGAATGTGGCGGTCCGCCGTGGCGAAACGGCTTTCGATCTCCCCGTGCGACATGTTCGTCAGCGCCTCGAGAAAACGCATCCACGGCGCACGCGGACGGCCGTCGCTCCCCACGAGTTCGTCCGGAATTCCCGAAAGCGGCGTATAGCCAGCGATGAGATCGGCAAGGCGTTGGCCCTTCGATTGCGTCGTCATCGTCTGGCTGGTGGCGCGCATCGGGGTCTCACATTGACGGTGGCCGGCGCAAATCCAGCGTCAGCGGGAATTCGTCCGGTCGCTGCTCGGTTGGCAGCAGAATCGCGCCCGGAGTATGCCCGTGATCCTGAAAGCGCGCGAGTCGGCGCGCTTCTGCTTCGTAAGAGTTCACAGGAAATGTTTCATAGCTGCGTCCGCCGGGATGGGTGACGTGATAAACGCAGCCCCCGAGCGAGCGGCCCGTCCAGGTGTCCACAATATCGAATGTCAGCGGCGCATGGACGGGAATGGTCGGATGCAAACCCGAAGACGGTTTCCAGGCCTTGAAACGCACGCCTGCGATCGCTTCACCCGATATTCCGGTGGAGGTCATCGGCATTTTTCTTCCATTGCACGCAATCTCATGACGCCCGGCGACATAGCCCATCGCCTTGACCTGCAATCGCTCCACGGAACTATCGACATAGCGGACAGAGCCGCCGGGCGCGCCTTCCTCACCCATGACGTGCCAAGGCTCCAGCGCCTGCCTTATTTCCAGTTTGACGCCAGCCTGTTCGACCGTCCCGAAGATTGGGAAGCGAAATTGCTGTTGCGCCTCGAACCACGCGGGATTGAATTCATAACCAGCGCGCCCAAGGTCCGCGAGGACGCCGAGAAAATCCTCCCAAACGAAATGCGGGAGCATAAAGCGGTCGTGCAGGGCGGTGCCCCAACGCACGAGGCCGCCCTGCAGCGGTTCGCGCCAGAACCATGCGACGAGCGCGCGGATCAGCAATTGCTGGGCAAGACTCATGCGGGCGTCCGGCGGCATTTCGAAAGCGCGAAATTCGACGAGACCCAGTCGGCCTGTCGGCCCATCCGGTGAATAGAGCTTGTCGATGCAGATTTCCGCGCGGTGTGTGTTGCCGGTCACGTCGGTCAAAAGATTGCGGAACAGACGATCGACTGTCCAAAGCGGCGCGGCTTCACCGGGTTTGGGCACATTTGAAAGGGCAATCTCAAGCTCATAGAGATTGTCGGTCCGCGCTTCGTCGAGACGCGGCGCCTGGCTCGTCGGGCCAATAAACAGACCGGAAAACAGATATGAAAGCGCGGGGTGGCGCTGCCAGTACAGCACTATGCTTTTCAGCAGGTCGGGCCGTCGCAGAAAAGGCGAATCCGCCGGCGTCCCGCCGCCAAGCACAACATGATTGCCGCCGCCCGTGCCGGTGTGGCGTCCATCGGTCATGAATTTGTCGGCGCCGAGGCGCGATTGCCGCGCCTCTTCATAAAGGGCCGTCGTTGTATCGACGGCCGCGCGCCAGCTGGCCGCGGGATGAATATTGACTTCGATCACGCCGGGATCGGGCGTTACCTTGACCACGTCGATGCGCGGATCATGCGGGGGCGGATAGCCCTCGATGTGGACAGGAACGCCGGTCGCTTCCGCGGTTGCTTCGACAGCCGCCAAAAGTTCGAGATAATCGTCAAGCTTTTTAACGGGCGGCATGAAAATGCAAATAATCCCGTCGCGCGGTTCGACTGTGAGCGCGGTGCGAACAGCGCCTTCGACGATTTCCTGATCAACGCGATCCTGTCGTTGAACATCGTCGACGACCAATTGTTCGAAACGCTGCGCGCTGACACGCGCGAATTCTTCCGGCATCGGCAACGAACCACGTTCCTCGAAAGGGTCCTGCGATCCCACGGTGGGACGCAGCTCCGGCGGGACCCACGGGAGCGACGACAGCGGCAAACGGTATCCCACGGGTGAATCGCCGGGCATTAGAAACAATTTGCCGCGGCGCAGACGCCATTTCTCGCTGATCCAGCGCGGCGCGGACTCCGCGTTCCAGG
>JANYDZ010000252.1 GCA_025363375.1 Hyphomicrobiales bacterium | reverse complement strand
GGTCATGTCGGCGGCGCGCGCCGATGTCAGCGCCGTCGCCATCAGCAGCGAGGCGCATATGTTTTGCATTCGTGTGTTGGCTCGCATGTCTCTCTCCCGTGAATCGTTGGGCTATCGCCCACGCCGCAAACCGGACGACGTTCCGCCCGGGCTTTCAGTCGCGCGCCTTCCGGCGCGTTCGTGTTTGACAGGCTATCGTCTGGCGCGACCGCGTCAACAAAATTCGCGCGCGCCGGCCCCGCTTCAGCCACGCCCTTCAAACGGCATTTTTGTCGCCTTGATGGTCATAAA
The DNA here is from genome assembly GCA_025363375.1 of Hyphomicrobiales bacterium. GTDB lineage: Bacteria > Pseudomonadota > Alphaproteobacteria > Rhizobiales > Beijerinckiaceae > Terripilifer. The sequence goes on along the minus strand of JANYDZ010000252.1, from coordinate 2,001 downwards.
CAGAACGTTGGTCTCCAGCGGCAAATTCGCCATGGCGATGATCGCCTGCCCCACATGATCGAGCGGCATGGTCGCCTCCGGGCGGATCGAACCGTCGGGCTGCGGCACGCCCTTTTTCATTTTCTCGGCCATCTGGCTCTCCGCGTTGCCGATATCGATCTGCCCGACGGCGATATTGTATTTGCGCCCGTCCAGCGCGGCCGTCTTGGTGATTCCGGTCACCGCGTGTTTCGTCGAGGAATAGGCGATCGAATTGGGCCGCGGCGTATGCGCGGAGATCGAGCCGTTGTTGACGATCCGCCCGCCCTGCGGCGATTGCTCCTTCATGATGCGAAACGCCGCCTGCGTGCAGAGAAATACGCCCGTGAGATTGACGTCCACAACGGATTGCCAGGTCTCGAAAGGCAGGTCTTCAAGCAGCGAAGGCGCGCCGCTCATGCCCGCGTTGTTGAACAGAAAGTCGAGCCGCCCGTAATCGGCTTTGACGCGCGCGAACAACGCGGCGACCTGATCGGGCTTGCCGACATCGCAGGCTACGCCCACAGCCGCCCCTCCCTTCGCCTTGATCGCCGCAACCGCCTCCTCCAACGGAGCCAGCCGGCGTCCGCACAGCGCGATTGTGTAACCGATGCTTGACAGCGCCAACGCCGCCGCGCGGCCAATGCCCGTGCCGCCGCCAGTCACAAGAGCGATTTTGGCCGTCATGTCTTCTCTCCCTGATCTTTCTCGATTGTAACGATTAAAGCGCCTTGCGCCACCTGCGCGCCCTCGTGCGCCGCGATCCGCGCAACGCGCCCCGCCATCGGCGCCACCAGGGCATGTTCCATCTTCATGGCTTCGACGATCGCCAGACGTTGTCCCCTGCCGACGATGTCGCCGACCTTCGCCATGAGCGACACGAGCTTGCCATGCATGGGCGATCGAACGCCGCCGCCGGTGTCGCCAAACTCGGCGACCGCGTCGCGCTCAAGCTCCTGCAAACGCACTTGCGTCTGCCGCCCCGCGCGCAGCACCAATGTGCAATCATCCGTGGTTACCGCGATGAGCGAAGCATCTTGCGTGCGCCAGAACGGCGGCTCGCGAACCGGACGCGCCCGCGCCTCTCCATGCACAGCGACCGGCGCGCCCGCTGTCCATTCGATCGCGATCAGGATCGCCTCGCCATCGACAAGGAACCGCTCCGTGGATCTTCGCCGGCCCGCGAACTGGAACGCGTCGCAGGCGTCCCAGGGACCGCCCGCGAGCGGGCCATGATCATGCGCGGGATCATCGGCCATCAGGCGATTGCGTTTCTCCGCGATCTGCACTGCCGCGCCCAGCGCGATCGCGGCTTCGTCCGGCCCGTGGCGGGGCGGGATCAGCGCGTCGAGACCGCGGCCGATAAATCCCGTGTCGAAATTTTCCGCGCGGAATTCCCGCGCCTCGCAAAGCCTCTTCAAAAACGCGGCGTTGCAACGCGGCCCCGCGACAAGGGTTTCGCCGAGCGCGTCCGCCAGCTTGTCCAACGCCGCCTTGCGTGTTTCCGCGTGTGCGATGATCTTTGCTATCATCGGGTCGTAAAACGGCGTGACCTCCCCGCCCTCTTCGACGCCGGTATCGACGCGCACGCCGTCGCCGCGCGGCAGCCGCAACGCCCACAGCTTTCCTGTTGACGGCAGGAATCCGTTTTCCGGGTCTTCCGCGTAAAGACGCGCTTCAACAGCGTGGCCGCGCGCCTTGATATCCGCCTGCGCGAGCGGCAGCCGTTCACCCGCCGCCACGCGAAACTGCCATTCCACGAGATCGACGCCGGTAATCATTTCCGTCACGGGATGCTCGACCTGCAGGCGCGTGTTCATCTCCATAAACCAGAATTTGCCGGTGAGATTCGCGCCGCCCTCGGCGATGAACTCGACCGTGCCCGCCCCCGCGTAGCCCACGGCTTTGGCGGCGTTCACCGCCGCCTGTCCCATCGCCGCGCGCATTTCTTCGCCGACCCCCGGCGCGGGCGCTTCCTCGATC
>JANYDZ010000346.1 GCA_025363375.1 Hyphomicrobiales bacterium | reverse complement strand
CGAGAAATCCGATTCCATGCCGCGCCGCCACATCCTTGACTTGCGCCAGGTGCAGGTCGAGCTCGGCCGCGGTCTGGTGCAGGGTCTCGAGCGGCGCGCCCGACAGCTCGAACTGCCCGGCCGGCTCAAGGGAAATCGCGCCGCCGCCCTTCTCGTCAAACAGACCGATCAGGTGTCCGGCGTCCTCAATCGGCGACCAACCCGTCTTTTCCCGCATCCCCTCCAGCAAGGCGTGGATGCCGCCAAGGCCGCGATCCGGCCGGCCTTCGTAGGGAACCGGCGATAGATCGCTGGTATAGAACGGAAATTTTTCGTGTTCGGTCCCCAGACGCCAGTCTTCGGCGGGCTTGCAGCCGGCTGAAAACCAGCCCGCGAGCTCATCGCGCGACGCAATCGGGGTTTCATCGGTTACGTCGCGGGCCATTCAAGGTTCCAGGAGCAGGAATGGGAGCCTGCGCCCCATCGAGCCTACATATGCGCCCGCGCTCGCCGTGGCAACAATCGCGCCGCGTGGTGAAACGGCGACCAAGAGAGGCTTTGCGGACGCAATCTCGCCGTTCGTTATAAAATCCTTTGAAATTAACATCTTGGGCGGCTGCGCGTTAACCCAATTCTAAAACACCTTGCGCATGGTATATCTGGTTCGGAGACAATCATGTCGCGCATTCAGGCCTTCCTGCGAAATACGCGCGGCGCGACCTCGATTGAATACGCTATGATTGGCGTCGGCGTCTCGATCATCTGCCTCGTCGGGGCCCATGCGATCGGCACCGCCTTGTCCACCCAATTTCTGGGACCGCTCACCTCGGGACTAAACTGACGTCCGGGCGGCGCTTGTTTCAAGCCTGGCAAATTCCCGATTGCCGCGAACTATAACGGGCCAACCGCGGCGCGAAGTCGTTCGACAAGTTCTTTCGGCGCCGCCAATTCCTCGGCTATCAACTTGCCGATGTCCACGCCGCGGGTGGGCGCGACCTCCGTCTGCGCCGCGCGCGCTTCGCCTGAAAAACCGGAATCCTTCGCCATGGCGTCGAACGCGGCGCGTAGCGCCTCCAGCCTTTCGCCGGGAACCCCTCCCGGGACGGCCAGCGTCCCCAGACGTTCGGCTTCGCGCGATGCGTAGGCGAGCAGGGCGCGGTCGCGGTCGCCGGCCGCCAGTTCGCTCAACAGGGGGACGTCCGGCAAGTCGGCATGTTTGGTCAGCCCGATCTGCGCCAGCAGATTGACGCGCTTCTGCGCGATCCAGTCGGGCTTGTTGGCCTTGAGCGAAGCCCAGGACACGATGCGCCCGCCGATTTCGGTGTTTTCCATGGCTTCGTCGACCTCAGCGTCGCGCCGGTAGTGCGCGAGCGTCTTGAAGCGGGTGCGCAACACGCCGTTCAGGATGGCGGGATAAATCGCTCCCGGGCTTGCCGGCCCCACGGCGCCAAGCAGCATTTCGCGGCGGCGCCCGTCGTCGATGGTTTTGAAGCCGGTCACCCACCATGTCGCCAGTACGTGCGGGGCGCGCGCGAGGTTGCCGACATAGCCGAGAGCGCCGGAATCATAGCGCACGCCGGGCGCGCCAAGCGTTTGCAGCAGCGTCATGCCGGGCATGACAAGGTGCAATGCGGTGCCGTCCTTCGGCGCTTCGTTGGCGAAAGAATTGAGCGCGTCGAACCCGGCGTTGGCGGAGCGGTTCTCGACGCTGATCGAGGGCTTTCCTGGAATGTGAATGGCAAGATATTTGGCGACAAGACGCGCCAGTTTGTCCTGATCGCTTCCGGCGGGCGCGCCGGCGAGCAGGGTCAGGCTCTTGCCCTGATAGAAGTCCTGCGCCGCGCAGGGCAAGGCCAATAGCGCCGTCAGCGCAAGCGCCACGCTGCCGGGCCGCCATGCTGTCGCCAAAGTGTCGCCTCCCGCAAAAAGACCCGCCGCACGCAATGTGCGGCGGGTTGTTGGCCGGAGCAAGCGGGATTCAGCGGCGACCGCCGCCGAGAAGCTGCCCAAGGATGCTGTCCAGACCCGATTGCTGCGTCGGCGAAACGTTTGTGCCGTGGCTAAACATGTTTTGCAGTTGTGAAAGGCCCGCCTGAATGGCGATCTGTTCCAGCCCGCCGCCCGCCGCGCCGGGCTTGCCGCCGCCGAGCAGTCCGCCAAGCAGATCGCCGATGCCGCCGCCCTGAGGAGCCGCTGCCTGTCCATGCTGGGCACCGCCCGCGAGTTGACCGAGGATGTCGCCGAGACCGCCGCCGCCCTGCGCGCCGGGTTTGCCGCCGCCCAGCAGGCCGCCGAGCAGGTCGCCCAGGCCGCCCTGGGGCGCCGGCGCCGCCGCCTGGCCGTGCTGGGCGCCGCCGGCGAGCTGACCGAGGATGTCGCCGAGACCGCCGCCGCCCTGCGCGCCGGGTTTGCCGCCGCCAAGCAGCCCGCCCAGAAGGTCGCCCAAACCACCGCCGCCGCCTTGCGCAGGCGGCGCCTGCGGCGCCGTGTGCTGGCCCGTCATCTGGCCCAGAATATCGCCCAGCCCGCCGCCCGATTGGGCTTGCGGCGCAGCAGGCGCTTGCTGGCCGGTCATCTGCCCCAGAATATCGCCGAGCCCGCCGCCGCCCGATGGCGCCTGTGGCGCGGGCACCGCCTGGGTCTGGCCGAAGATTCCGCCAAGACCGCCCTGGGCTGCGATCGATTTGAACAGGCCGCCCATGACAATCGCGGCGACCACGGGCAGCATCGCCTGCAACAGATCCGCGCCTACCGTTGAATGTTGGGCGGCTTGTTCAGCAACTTGCTGCGTCACGTCGGCGTGGCCAAACAGATGATTGACCGCATCGGTGCCCGAAGCAATCGTGTCGTCGCTCTGGGCCGCTTCGGAATCGTCGAAAGCGTCCTGGTTTTGCCGCGTGGCGAGGTGGCCCAGCACTTTGGCGAAACCGGGGCCCTTCATTTGCGCCTGCAGGCCCATTGAAAGCGCGGGCAACAGGGCCTGAACCGCCTCCTGGGCCTGCTGCGGCGTGATATTGAATTGCGCAGCCAGATTATTGATGCCTTCGCCGTCCTGGGCGGCTTGAACAATTGCATTGAGATTAATCATGTCACTCTCCCGAAATCGCGCCGGTACGGCGCGTCCATTGGCTCACCTGAAGGAACATTACGACAATTACAGATCGACCGCCGCATTTTTTTCGACCCGTCGGGTCACCCGGTAGGCGCAGGCAATCGCCGCAATGCCGAACACCGCCGCGCCGAACGTAATGCCCATGATCACGCCTTCGGGGCCATAATAGCGCGCGCCGAGCGCGACGAAGGGCATTGTGCCGAGCGTCGCGCGTCCCCAGTTGAAAAACGTCGACAAAACCGCAAAACCGAGATTGTTGAAGGCCGCGTTGGCGGCGAAAAGACAACCCAGAAACGCCCAGGCCATCGCGCCCCACGCGCAGAAGAAAGTCACCAGCCGCGCCGTCTCGCCCTGTGCGTTGAACAGCCAGACAATTCCAGGCGCGCAGAGCCACAACACAAACCATGTGACGCAAGCGTAGACGCCGGAAAAGATGAAGCAGTTCGTCAGCGTCGCGCGCACGCGGCCATAAAGCTTCGCGCCGTGATTCTGGCCTACGATGGGTCCTACGACCCCCGACATGGCGAACAACACGCCGAACGCCACCGGCACGACGCGGTCGATGATCGCGCCGGCCGCAACCGCCGCTTCGCCGAAATCCGACATGACGCGCACCGAATAGGCCATGGCCACGGGCGCGGCGAAATTGGTCAGGATCGCGGGACCGGCAATACGCATCACGGGCAGGAAATCGCGCGTCGCGTCGGCGATTGCGGGGCGGGCGATCAATCGATGCGCGTGGATCGCCCCCCACAGGCCGACGGCAACCCAGACGAGGCGCGAAATGTTCACGCCCATCGCCGCGCCAAAAACGCCGAGGTTCATCCAGAGGATCAGGATGGGATCCAGCAGCGCGACGGCGATCGCGCCAAACAGCGTCACGTACATGGAGCGCCGGGCGTCGCCGACAGCGCGCAAAAGGCCCGGCAGCGCCATCCCGAAGCTCATGATCGGGACGCTGGGCAAGGTCCAGTCGAGATAAAGCGCGCCGGCTTTCAGCGCGGAGCCGCGCGCGCCGAGCAGCTCAAGCAATTCCACCCGGAAGGGAAACAGCAACAGCGTGCAGGCTGTGGAGATGATCAGCGTATGCGTCAGCCCGGAAGCGGCAAAGCGCCGCGCCGCCTCGCGGTCGCCCGCCCCGAGCGCGCGCGCCACCTGCGCCGAGACGCCGATCGACAGGCCGATATTGATCGACACGACAAAGAACGTCACCTGTCCGGCGAACCCGACGCCGGCCACAAGGCCCGGATCGTTCAGCCACGATATGTAGATGATCGAGAACAGTTCGACGACGAAGATCGCCATCAGCCCGATCGCGCCCGTCATCGTCATGACGAGCACATGTTTGAGCGTCGATCCCTCGGTGAAGACGGCGCGCGGTCTGGGCCGGCTCGCCATGGTCGCGGACATAATTGCACTTTCGCGGCGGCGGCGGGCCGCCGCGCATGCCATAGATTGCGGACCCGTATCGGGCAAGCCGGGCGGATCGAAACGTTTCGCGCCCGCCGCGGGCTTGCGTGGCTCTCACCGCTCCTTGAGATATTCGATCAGGTCCCGGCGCTCCTGCGGACTCAATCCGCGCCCCAGAACGCCCTTCGGCAGCGCGCTGCCATCGCCTTCGAAGGAATGACCCAGGTTGCTGTTGCCGCTGTTGGGATCGGACGAGGCGACGAATTCGAACTCGCCCTTCTTGCACGCTTCGTCCTTTTTTTCAGGGAGCGCGACGCCGACGTTCACGGGATCAAATTCCCGCGCGCCGACGCAAAAGCGCGTCGGCCGCTCGCGCGCCGGCGAAAGCATCCACCAGAGCGAGGGCACCGAACCGTTGTGCAGATAGGGCGCCGTCGCCCAGACGCCGTCGAGCGGCCGCGCGCGATAATTGCGCTTGTTGGGCAGCGCCTCCTGGTTGAGGCAATTGGGACGTGGTCCAAGCACGGCGCGCTTCTGTTCGGGCGTCGCGCTTTCGAGCAACTTTTCATCGACGCGCTCGACCATGTCCATCAACGCCGTGGCGAATTCAACGCTGCCGTCCGGTCTTGTCGGCGGAATATTCGCGCAGCCCCAATTGGCGGTCAGGTCTTTCGCGGGATCGATTTTCAGAAACGCCGGCACTTTCACGCGCCGCGTCGCCAGCACATTCGCCTGTCCTGCGTCGACGCCCATGTCCGCGGCTTGTTTCTGCACGGGGTTGATGGATTTTGCCTCGCCATTTTCGTCCTTCGCCAACCGCTTCGACGTCCAGATGGAATCCTGCGGGAATTCCGCGTCGAAGACGGGATCGTTGACCGGGCCGAGATGGCATTCGACGCAGAGCTTCTGGTAGAGGGCGCGGCCCCGCGTCGCGCGCTCCGGGTTGATTTTCCAATCTTCGTTGTTAAGGAAATACTTCGCCGGCCATTGCGGCGCCAGCAGACCTTTGAATCGGGTCCTTTCGCCGTCCGGTATCTTGTCGGCGTTGAATGGATATTCGCCGGCGAGCATCTTTTCAAAGCGATCAAGGTTCGCCAGGGAAACCGACGAGCGAAACAGCTCTTCGGGCTTGCTCCTGGGATTTATATTCACCAGGGCGCCGACGCCCATCGCCTCGCCCGCGTTGCGCACAAGCGGCTGGCGGATGGACGCGTCGTATTGCGCCCAACTCAGCCAGGGCACGGTCCAGATCGGCGGAAAGCTGACCGGCGCGGCAAGAACGGCGTAATTCGAATTGACATCCGGGCCATTCAAGCCCGCGGCGATCAGATTTTCAAAGAAAACGCGGTTGCCGATGCGGTTGAGCGCGTCGAGCCGCCCGAAACCTTCGTCGGCGGGCGGTTTATGCCCCGATTTTGTATTCGCGGCATCCCCGAGCTCTCTCTCAAGCTTGCGCAAGCCGGCTATTTTGTCGAAAGCGTTTTCCACCTGTTTTTTCACGTCGGCGATTGCTTCCGCGCTGGCGTTCCCGCCGAGAACGCGCCGCGCAAAACGATCCATCCGGAAGGGAAGCTCGACTGTATACAGCAGCGCCAGGCCAAAGGACTTTTCAAGTTTCTCCGCGTCGATCATGGCGGGCCCGCCATCGAAACGCAGACTGACGCCCTTGTAGTTGATCTGTCCCGTGTGGCAGGCCGCGCAGGTCAAACCAATTTGATCCCCCAGCGGCGCGCCGGTGACGGGATCCTTGCCGCCCGGCGTGCGCGCAATGCCGATCGGCAGCCCGTCGAGATTATCCGCGGGAACTTCGGGAAATGTCGCGGGAACTTTCATGCCTGGCCCGGAGACGGCGGCGTAGCCGAACCGCGCCAGTTCTTCGGGGCTGGTGGCGAGGGTGCGCGGGCTTGAGATGAATCCGAACTGTTCGAGATAGCCGGGCTCCTTCATCAGCGGCGCCGGCGAGAAAAGCGTGACAACCGGCTGCTCCAGGTTGCCGAACCAGTCGTAAGGCACCGGAAATGTCGCGGTGCCCTGCGCCGCGTGGTGAAACCAGTGGCGTTGGTAGGTCGACCAGTTCTGTTCGAGCCAATGCGCTTCCTTGATAGGCAAGGGCGTTGGCAGCGGCGGGCGCAGCAATTTGCCAAATGGCTTTCCAAACAGCTCTTCGGGAACCTGGCTCCGGACTTCGTCGGGATGGTTCTCGACCGCATAGACAAGTCCGCCGGCGGCGATCGCGAGAACGCCAATCGTCTTTGTCAGAAAGCCCATGGCTGCAAATTCCCTTCAACTTTTCGTGGGAGGGCCGCAGCGCCGATTTGCGCGAATTGGATATCTTCGTCGCTCTGCGCCCCGCCCGCGGCATTTTCCACAATGCTGGAGACAAAGTTCGCATCAAAGGCTGGGGCGGGCAAGTTCGAAGACCGGAAATCAAGGCGTTCAACGCCCCCTCGTTTATCCGGATTGACAGCGCCCTCCGGTCTCGGACTTCCGTCAATTCGACATGAACACGGGCAACGCCGCCTTGGCCAGAATATGGCTTGTGGCGCCGCCGAAGATCATCTGCCGCAGGCGGCTTTGCGTATAGGCGCCCTTGACCAGAAGATCCGCGCCTATAGCCGCCGCGTGTTCGAGGATTGCTTCGCCGTGCGACTTGCCCTTGCCGCTGCGGTCGACGGCTTCCGCCGCCACGCCGTTGGCGCGCAGATTGTGCGCGAGGCGTTCGCCCATTGGCCCCTCCACCTTTCGTTCGGGAATGGTCAGAACGACGACGCGCCTGGCCTGTTTCAGAACGGGCATGGCGAGCGCGACGGCGCGCGTCGTTTCCGTGCTCTGGTTCCAGGCGATGACAATGGTGTCGCCGAGAATGGACGGCGGTTTCGGCGGCGCCAGCAGGATGGGCCTGCCGCTGTCGAAAAGCGCGGCTTCCGCCGTCGCCATGCGCGCGTCGCCGCGTTCGGCGCCCGGGCGGCCGAGCACGGTCACGTCGAAAATACGCGCGTAACTCGACACATGCGAATCCCCGAGCGCGGTGTCGCCCGCCCAGCCGCTGGAAAGCGCCGTCGGCGCCGAATCGTGATCGGGCACTTGTTCGCGCGTCATGAAATCTGAAAAATGCTTGCGGGCGTCGTCGGCGAGTTCACGCCAGGTGTCCTGGTCCGCCACGGTCCAGCTCACGGGCATGTCGAAGGCGACGAGATCCGGCAGATCCGGTCCGAGCGGCACGCCCTCGATGTAGCTGTCAAAGCGCCGCGCGAAGAGCAACGCTGTCCGCAGCGTGGATTCGACGGAGGAATGAAGTTCGACGGGAACGAGGAGGTTTTTCATCGTGGCGCGCGCTCCGTTGGATTTGTCCACTATACACGAATCGCCGCGGCGGGGCGGGTCTTATTTAGCCTCCGGCGCGGCCTTCTCGATAAATCGGGCGAAGGCTGCGAGCGTCGTCTCGGAGACATGGTGTTCGAGCCCCTCGGCGTCCGACTCCGCGGCTTCGCGTGGCACGCCGACCGCCACAAGCAGGTCCACGACAAGCCGATGGCGGGCGCGCACGCGGCCCGCCAGATCGTGGCCGGGCTCGGTGAGAAACACGCCCCGGTAGGGTTTCGAGGTTGCGAGCCCTTCGCGCTTCAGCCGCGCGATGGCTTTGATCGCCGTGGCGTGGGAGACTCCGAGGCGGCGCGCGACGTCGGTGGGACGCGCTTCGCCGTTGGTCGCCAGCAAATCGGCGATCAGCTCGACGTAATCCTCCATCAACGCGGTTGACTGCGCCGTGCGGGTCTTGCCGAAACGGCGCGCCTGCGTCGTCTCGGCGGGAAGTTCTTTCGGGGGCGCCGCATGGGACGCCCTCGCCTCGACGGTCATGATTCGCTCCTCGATGCCGGCGAAGCCGCAGGAAGAGGGCAAGTCGGGGCAAGCGTCAAGTCGTCGAAGGCTCGCCGGCGAAGCCGCAACGCGGCTGCGGGAATTTGGTCCGAATCATGCCATAATGCGCCATGGCGTCACCTGCGAAGCGAAAGCCCACTTTCAAGGAAATTTTCACGGACCAGCGCCTGGCGCTGATGCTGGCTTTCGGCTTCAGCGCGGGCCTGCCGCTTTTGCTGGTCTTTTCCACGCAATCGGCGTGGCTGCGCGAGATCGGCGTCGATCGCGCGGAGATCGGCATGATGAGTTGGGTGGCTTTCGCCTACGCGTTCAAGTTTCTCTGGGCGCCGATCGTCGACGGCTACGACGTACCCCTCGTTTCGCGCTGGCTGGGACGCCGGCGCGGCTGGATGATGCTGGCGCAGATATGCGTCGCCATCGGCCTTGCCGGCATTGCTTTCGGCGACCCGAAGCGCTCGCTTGAGTGGACCATCTACAGCGCCCTCTTCACCGCCTTCGCTTCGGCGACGCAGGATATCGTCATCGACGGCTGGCGCATCGACGCGGCGCCGGCCGACATGCAGGGCATGATGGGCGCGACCTATCAATTGGGATACCGACTGGCGATTCTCACCGCCGGCGCGGGCGCGCTCTACATCGCCGATTTTGTCAACTGGATGGCCGCCTATCTCGCCATGGCCTCGTTGATGGCCGTAGGCGTCGCGGCTTGCCTGCTGTCGCCCCGCATCGACAAACAGGCGGAGGCCGTCGCAAAACAAGGCGGCTGGGGCGTCGCCCTTGGCGGTTCCTTTTTCGAGCCGCTGGCGGACATGTTCCAGCGCTATGGCTGGAAGCTCGTCCTGATCCTGGCGTTGGTATCGCTCTACCGCCTGCCCGATTTCGTTTCCGGCGTGATGGCCAATCCGCTCTATATCGACCTTGGCTTCTCGAAGTCCGACATCGCCACAGTGTCGAAAATCTATGGCGTATGGATCGGCATGGCCGGCATCTTCGCCGGCGGCTATTGCGTGTCGCGCCTGGGCATGATGCCGACCCTGTTCCTGGGCGGCGTGGCGGCCTCGTCCTCGCATCTGATGATGGCGATGCTGGCCGCCTCGGGCGCCCGCCTCGAACTGCTCATCGCGGCGATCAGCATCGAGAATTTCGCCGGTGGTTTCGCCGGAACGGCGTTGATCGCCTATATGTCGTCGCTGACATCGCCTTTGTTCGCGGCGACGCAATACGCCCTGATGTCGTCTCTCTACGCTTTGCCGGGCAAAGCCCTGGGCGGATTTTCCGGAATATTCGTCAACAACATCGGATATCCGGCGTTCTTCGTCGGAACTTCGCTGATTGGCGTGCCGGTCGCGGCGCTGTGCCTGCTGATCTGGCGGTTCAGCGCCGCCGAGACGGCCGCCGAGGGCGAGGTCTCCGCGCCGGCGGCCGGGACAAAAGCCGCCTGATCGGCGCGGCTCGCGCTCGCCTCGGCGCGGGTGTAGACAAAGCCGCGGTCGAGCTGTTTGCAGGAGAGAACGATGGCTGTCGCGGACGGTGCGAATGAACTGCGCGTGATCTGCGCCGGCGGATTCCGCGCCGCCATGGAAAAGATCGCGCCGCGGTTCGAGGCCGCGCGCGAGTGCAAGGTCATCCTCACGTTCGGCACGCCCGCCGCGACGCGGGAAGCTTGCGTGAAGGGAACCGGCTTCGACGCGGTCGTCGTGACATCCACCAGCCTCAATGACGACGCGCGCGGGCGGCTTGGCGCAACCTTCGTCGTCGCCAAAAGCCCTGTGGGCATTGGATTCAGCCCGCAAGCGGGCGCTCGGCCCGTCGGCACGCTGGAGGAGTTCAGGGCGGCGATCCGTTCACTGGAGCGCATCGGCCTGTCCGACCCCAGGGCCGGCACCAATCTGGGCGCGGACATTATCGCGGCTGCGGACAAGCTCGGCTTCGGCGCAGACATTCGCGCGCGCGCTCAATTCGTCATGGGGCCGGGCTCTGTCGTGTCGGGCCATGTCGCCAGGGGCGAGTATGAGGCGGTGATAACGCTGGTGAGTGAAATCATGACGGTTCCAGGCGTCGTCTATGGCGGGCCGCTGCCCGACGCCATGGGGCTGGGAACGCCGTTCGAGGCGGGGCCCGCCGGGCAATCGAAAGCGCAAACCGAGGCTCTCGCCAAAGAATTCCTCGCGTTCCTGCGCACCGAGGAATCGCAGGCGGCGATGCGGGGGACGGGCCTGATTGTCTTCGAGCAAGGGTGAGGCGTCTGGATGCGGCGGCGGCGGGCGCGCGCGGCCTCACACGTCCAGGTTCGCCACGCTCAACGCGTTCTCCTGAATGAACTCGCGGCGCGGCTCCACCGTGTCGCCCATCAATTTGACGAAGATGTCGTCGGCTTCGTCAACCTCCTTGATCTTCACCTGCAGCAGCGTGCGCGCGTTGCGGTCAAGCGTCGTCTCCCACAATTGATCGGCGTTCATTTCGCCGAGGCCTTTGTAGCGCTGCATCTGGCTGATGCCCTTCTGGCCGGCGGCCATCACGACATCGACGAGCATGCCGGGGCCGGACACCGGCTTCTCGTCGGCGCGGCGGACAAAGACGGCGGGAGAGGCGTAGACTTCATTCAGCGAAGCCGCATGGTCGCTGAGGCGGCGCGCTTCCGCCGAGGCAAGCAGGCCTATGTCGAGCGTCGCCGACTGCTGCACGCCGCGCACGGTGCGGGTGAAGACGAAACCGCCGGTTTCCACGCGC
>JANYDZ010000256.1 GCA_025363375.1 Hyphomicrobiales bacterium | reverse complement strand
GATTTCTTCTCGGCCAACCGCCGCGTTCACCGCCAGATTGTGTTCCGCATGAACTGGCTGGTGACGGGCTCCACCATCGCCATGCTGTTTATCATCGCGCTCGGCGTGCTCATGGGCTGGCCGCGCCTGCGCAACAATCTTTCCGGCTGGCACAAGGGCGTCGCTTGGTTCGCTTTGCCGCTGGTGATCCTGAGCGCCGTCACGGGGCTGTTTCTGGTTTTCGGCATCAATCCCGCCGGAGCGCCGCCCGCGCGCGGCGAGCGGCAACAACCCCTGCCGGTCGTCGAGGCGCTGCGCATCGTTGGGGCCGCGCGCGATCCCGCGGCGCTTGTCTCGATCGGACCGCGCGGCGGGCGCCAGATGGCGCGTTTCAACGAGGGCGGCGAAATGCGTTCCTATGCGATTGGGCGCGAAGGGCTGACGCCGCTGCCGCGCAACTGGCCGCGCCTCATCCATGAGGGCAACTGGATGGGCGCCGTCTCAAGCCTCGTCAATGTCGTCACCTGCCTCGCGATTCTGGCGCTGCTCGGCACGGGGATGACGATCTGGGCGCGGCGGGAGCTGAGACTGCGTCGGCGCCGCGCCGCCTTGCCGGGCGCGCGCGAGGGTGCGAGGGTCCAGGCGGGCGTGATCGTGGACTAATTCGCCGTCGCGCGGGAAGTCCGGCTCAAGCCGGGACACTGAAACATCGGGAGGGACGCGCCATGGCGAGATTGTTCGCGGGCATCTTGCTTGTTGTCGGCGCCGGCGCCGCGTGCGCGCAAACGCCCTATCCCAACCGCGGCGTTCGCATCGTCGTGCCGAGTCCGCCCGGCGGCGTCACCGATCTTCTGGCGCGTGTTGTCGGCCAGTCGTTGTCGCAATACTGGGGCCAGCCGGTGATCGTCGACAATCGTCCCGGCGCCGACGAGATGATTGGCGCCAACGCCGTCGCGAAAGCGCCGGGCGACGGCTACACGCTGCTTGTCACCAGCAACGGCTCGATCACCGCGGCGCCGCACATGCACAAGGAGATGCAATACGATCCACGCAAGGATCTGACGCCTGTGACGATGATGGCGCAGATAACGCCGGTCATGAATGTCCCGGCGTCCTCGCCGGTGAAGTCCGTGCGGGAATTGATCGCGCTCGCCAAGGCGAAACCGGGCGAGCTCAATTACGGTTCTTTCGGCAACGGCACATACGTGCATGTCGCCATGGAGGATTTCAAGCTGCGCACGGGAACGCAGATCACCCATATTCCCTACAAGGGCTCCACGCCCGCGGTCACCGCGCTGTTGCAGGGGGAAATCGCGACGCTGATTGTGAACATGGGCAACATCCGTGAACACGAGCGCGCGGGGACTGTCCGGATCATCGCGGCGGCGGGTCCAAAACGCGCGAAACTTTGGCCCGACATGCCCACCGTGTCGGAATCCGGCGCGCCGGGATTTTCGACGGGCACGTGGTGGGGCCTGTTCAGCGGCGCCAATCTGCCGGGTCCCGTGCTCGAAAAAATCCGCGCCGATGTCGCGCGCGCGCTGCTCGAGCCCGAGGCGCGCAAATTGTTCGAAACCGTCACTCTGGAATCCGTCGATGTCGCGCCCGCCGCCTTCGCGCAATTCCTGCGCGACGATTTCGACAAATGGGGTCGGGAGATCAAGGCGGCTGGCATCGAGCCGGAATGACGCCTGGCGGCTTCGCAAGGGTGGTTGGCAAGGGTGCTTGGCAAGCGTGCTTCGCAACTGTCCCGAGCCCCGTGCGGCAAAGGGCCCCGCGCCGGCGGGGCCCTCGCGTTCATGCGAGCCGGCGATTATTCGGGTTTTTCAGGCCGCTCGCTTGATGCTCAGCCTGAGGACGCGAGGAGGGTGCGCGCCGCCGTGTTGCGCCGCAACTTAACGATTCGTCATATTTTTCATGTTTTTGTGAAAAATATTGCGTTGCGCCACGCGCCTGGGCGGAAAATTGATTCCGCAAATTGGCGCTGGCCAGCCTGTTTCGACGCAGGTCCTTTCGACGCAAATCCGCACGCCTCGAGGCGTGCGAATTCCGCCGATGCGAAACCGGTTCAGACGAATGAAAAGTTCGCCGCCGTGACAATCGCCAACTGCGTGTTGCGGATCGTGATGGTTTCGCCTTGATCGGCAAAAACAACGTTGGCGCCCGATTGAGTGATGTGCCCTACCGCGGCCGCCGTGCTGGCGTAGCCGAAATTCACGAGGTTGAGCGTATCCCAGCTCTCAAAGCCGAATATCTGATCGTTGCCGGGCGCGGTCCTGTCGAAACGGAACGTATCGGAGCCGCGCGCGCCAAATAAAATGTCGTCGCCGGCCCCGCCGTCAAGTGTGTCGGCCCATGTGGTCATGACCGTGCGCACGAAGGATTTGAGCGGCGCGGCCGTGGTTGTCTGGTATTCCGCGCTTTCCGAGAAGCCGTTGACGACGCTCTCGCGGGAGGCGCCGCCATTCAGCGCGCCGACCCAGCCGGCAAGTCCGCCCGCGTCCGGAGCGCGATGCAGCACGTTGCTGTAAAGCAGCGTGACGAACTGCGTGCTGTTCAACGCGCCATAGGTCGCCTGGAACTCGGCTGAACCGACAAAGCCGGTGGTGATGCTCGCCAATGACTGCCCGCCGGACATCGCGTTGACCCAGCCTTCGAATCCGCCGGCGTCCGGCGCGCGGTTGAGCGTCGCTCCGTAGAGACGGTAAATCTGGCCGTAGCTTGCGCCGAACAGACCCGTCGTCGCGTAGCCTTGCGAGGCGATTTCAGTGTTGCCCTGGTACTCGCCGCTCTCGGAAAAGCCAACGACCACGCTCTGCCGCGACGCGCCGCCGTCGAGTTGGCCGACCCAGCCGGCAAGTCCGCCGGCGTCCGGCCCGCGGCGCAATACATTGGCGTAGAGCTGGGTGACGAATTGCGTGTTGTTCAGCGCGCCGTATTTGGCCTGGAACTCCGGCGAGTTCACGAAGCCCGCGGCGGTGTCGACGAGGGAACTCCCGCCGCCAAGCACGTTGACCCAGCCAAGCAGTCCGGGAACATCGGGCTCGCGGTCCAGCGTGGCGCCGTAAAGCCGGTAGATGGATTTCTGCGCGGCGTTCAACGCGAGCGCGTCGCCGCCCAGAAGCGTGTCGTTGCCGGCTCCGCCGCTGAGGGTGTCGCTTCCCGCGCCGGCGTCGATAAAATCATTGCCGCCGTTGCCGGACAGCAGATTCGCGGCCTGATTGCCGGTGATCACGTCGTTGCCGTTCCCGGTGACGGCATTTTCGATCAGCGAGCGAAGGTCGTTCTGATACAGCAGCGCGTTGGCGACGTTGCCGAGGGCGATCTGCGTTCCGGGATGAAACCGGTCGAGGTCGGCGAGCTTCGTCGGGTCGATGGTCGAGAAGGCGCCTGGCCGCAAATCAATCGTCTGGTTGGTGCTGAAATTCGACGTGTCGTATGTGTCGTTTCCGCCGCCGTCCCAGACGGTTTCGAATATCTTGCCGTTGACCGCGGACGGCAGGAACAGCGTGCCGTTGACGAATTTGTTGCCGGCGGCGTCCCATTGATACAGCGTGTTTGTCGAGGAAACGCCCGCAAAATTCGCGCCGTACATGTATTGCATGGCGGCGATGTCGGCCATCATGTAGGTTACGGGATTGTCGCTCGTCAGAAAGCCCTGGACCGGATCAGTCGTGGCTCCCTGATAGGAGCGATAGGTCATCACCGTGTAGTTCCAGTCGTCGTTGGCGGCGGGCAACGGCGCGTAATTGGGGATCACCGTGCCATCGACGGTCTTCGCGACGCCGCCGTTGATTCCTGTGTCCTGACCATGCTTCAGGCCGAGCGTGTGGCCCTGTTCGTGGAAAATCGTGGTGTAGGCGAAACCGCCGATCGTCCCGTTTCCCTGGTCCCCGTTTTTCTGGCTGTACCACATGTCGCCCATCCCCGGAAAACCGTCGGGATAATTGCCGTGCGTGGACTGGTTGTTTCCCGCCTGGAAATTTCCATAGCGAAGGTTCGCGCTGGCCTCGGTGCCCGCGACAAAGGTGATCGGCGTATAGTCCGCCAGCAATGACCGCGCGAAATCGGCGACCAGCTTTTGCGCCTGCGTGAACGCGGTGAAGGTCTGGTTTTCGCCGTTGCCGTAGGTGAACCCGTAGGAGAGTCCCGACGTCGGATAGGAGACGCTGAAGTTTGTAAATTTCCAGGCCACGCCCGACAGAATCCCGTCGATGATCGGGTTTCCCGACGCCGTCACGATCTTGTAGACGTTCACGCTGCCGGCGTCGCCGCTGTTTGCATCGGCCGGCGCGTCGACAAAGACAATGTCGCCATTGTCGTCGTAGCTATTGTCGTCGTAGCCGATATTCAGCTCGCCGCTGGTTCCGATTTCGTCCGCCATGACGCCGATCTCCCGATTTTAGAGCTTGCCTGTCGATGACCGCATCCGCCGACCTGATGGGGTGCGGATATCTTATCCTGAATTTTATCAACCTAAAAGTCCAATAATAAAAACAAAAATCGAGTGCATCCCCCAAATGGGGGAGATTAAGCTGTTTATTTGTAGGCATCAGCGGGCGGGATTCAACAAAACGCGCGCCGGAATGGTTGTGATTTTGCGCCCAGGACTTTGCATGCGCGGATGCGGGCGCGATCCGCGCGGCATGCGGCCCGGATTCGAGGCGGAATCTGGAAACACTTCGGCTGCGCCTGCGTGACAAATCCCGCGCCGCCAGCGAAGATGCCTGCGCGCCCGCGAAAAGCCGGGCCGGGAGGCGCCCATGACGAAGCATCCACCGCAGCCCGAGTCTGTCGCAGGCAATGGACTGCTCGACCGGCGCCTGTTTCTCGGCGCAAGCCTCGCCGGCGCCGCGCTGGCGCCTTCGCCCGCCGCCGCCGAGCCGCTCGCCGTGCCGCCCTGGTCGCTTGCGCCGGGCGTGCCGTTCAACGCTTACGGCATGCCTTCGAAATTCGAGGCCGCCGCTGCGCGCAAGTGGGTCGCCCCCGTCAATCCCGCGACGCCGGGCATCGGCGCCTCGCGCACGCCGCATCATTTGCTCGACGGCATGATGACGCCCTCGGGTCTGCATTTCGAACGCTCGCACGCGGGCGCGCCGACGATTGATCCCGATCAACATCGCCTCGCAATTCACGGCCTTGTGCGACAACCCCTCGTGTTCACGCTCGAAGCGCTGTCGCGCTACCCCATGACATCGCGCGTCGCGTTTGTGGAGTGCGGCGGCAATTCCGGGTTCCTGTCGCAGCCCGTGGCGGTCCCTCCGGGACCCGCGCCCGACGTTCAGTCCATTCATGGGCTGCTCTCGTGCTCGGAATGGACCGGCGTGAAACTCTCGACGCTGCTGGAAGAAGCCGGCGTCGATCCGCGCGCGAAATGGATTTACGCGGAGGGCGCGGATTCCGCCGGCATGAGCCGCTCCATCCCGCTCGCCAAAGCGCTCGACGACGTCATCGTCTGCCTCTATCAAAACGGCGAGCGCATCAGGCCGGAGAACGGCTATCCCGTGCGGCTTCTCGTGCCCGGCTATTCCGGCAACATGAATGTGAAATGGCTGCGGCGCATAAAGCTCGTCGAAGGTCCGGTCATGACCAAGGACGAGACTTCGAAGTACACAATCCTGCTCGCCAGCGGCAAGGCCTGGCAGTTTGTATTTCCGCTGGAGGTAAAATCCGTGATCACGCGGCCTTCGCCCGGACTGACTTTGAAAGGCCCTGGCTTCTATGAAATCTCGGGGCTCGCGTGGTCCGGCAACGGCAAGATCAAATCCGTGGAAGTCTCCGCCGATGGCGGCAAGAGCTGGGCGCCCGCGGCGTTGCAGGAGCCGGTCCTGTCGAAAGCCGTCACGCGGTTTCGCATGCCGTGGAACTGGAGCGGCGGCCCCGCCGTGTTGCAAAGCCGCGCCGCCGACGACACGGGGATGGTTCAGCCATCCCGCGCGGAGATGTTCGCCGAGCGCGGCATGCGCGGGCAATATCACGTCAATTGCATCCAGAGCTGGGCGGTCAACGACAAAGGGGAGGCCGCCAATGTTTTCGCGTAAGCTCGCGTCCGGCCTCGCGCTGGCCTTCCTCTCCACCGCCGCGTGCGCGCAGGCGCCGAAATTCGGCGCGCCGGCCTCCGAAGCCGACATCGCCGCGTGGAATACCGAAATCAGCCCCGATGGCGCGGGCCTGCCCGCCGGCGGCGGCACGGTCGCCGACGGCGGAAAAATCTACGCCGCCAAATGCCAGGCGTGTCACGGCGAAAAAGGCGCCGGGCGTCCCAACGACATTCTCGCGGGTGGTTTCGGCACGCTGCAAACGCCCGACAAGCCCGCGGTGAAAACCGTCGGCAGCTTCTGGCCCTATGCAACGACGCTGTTCGACTACGTGCGCCGCGCCATGCCCTGGAACGCGCCGAAATCGTTGAGCGATTCCGAGGTTTACGCGGTCAGCGCCTACATCCTCAACCTCAACAACATCATCGCTGCGGACGACGTGATGGACGCGCGAATGCTGCCAAAAGTCGCGATGCCGAACCGCGAGGGGTTCACGCCGTTCCCGCGTTCCCAGCGCTGAGGTCCGCTTCAACCGGCGCGCGCGAAATGTTGCCGCCGCGCCGGCGTTTTCATCGCGCGGGCCTCGACGCGCGTCGTCGCGATGCGTTCATGCGTCGCGCGCAATTCGGCGATGGCGTCTTCAATGCCGACGCGCTTGCGCTGCAACAATTCGATTTGCTCCAGAACCTGCGCCTCGCCGAGCGTCAACGTCGTGAGGTCGGCGTCGTCCTTGCGCGCGGCGAGCATTTCGCGGATTTCCGCGAGGGTGAAGCCGAGATGCTTGCCCTTGAGAATCAGTTGCAACCGGCCGCGCGTCGCCGGATCGTAATAGCGCGAGGCGCCGTTGCGCAGCGGTCGGATGAGGCCACGGTCTTCGTAAAAGCGCAGGGCGCGCAGAGTGACGTTGTATGTCTTCGCCATTTCCCCGATCGAATAAAAGTCCGCGCATTCCTGCGTTGTGAAGTTTGTTTCCGTGGCCTGCGATTGCATAGCGGTTCCTCAGCTTTCAGAGCGTTTCGGACTTCCTCGGGCGCCTGATTCCAATTACGGGAAATTCTTTTAAAATGCAACCTAAAATAGAAAAATTTATATGATACAATCGAATTGCCGGACCCGCTGTGCCAAAATCGGGCATCGTTAACCTCGCCTTAACCATGTCTGCTCGAATGTCGGTGTGTGAGGTGCTATTTCATCCGGCGTAAACGATTCTTTCGTAGGCGCCGCGTTCGGGCTCAAATTTCAGGGGCGAAGCCCCGGCGGAATCGACATGAACAAAGCCGTTCCCTGGAGCATTAAGGGCGTCGATTTCGATGCGCGCGAGGCGGCGCGGGAAGCGGCGCGCCGGTCCGGCATGTCTCTTGGCGAATGGCTCAACAGCGTGATTGCCGACCAGGCGGCGGAACTCGGCGTCGATGTCGAGGATATCGACGAATCCGAACGCCTTGAAGCGGTCACGGCGCGGCTCGCCCAGATGTCGAAGCGCGGCGGCGCGGGCCGAACGGGGCGCAGGGACGATGTCGATCCCATCGAAAGAATCAACGCCCGCCGGCGTCCCGCGCCAATGCGCGAGCGTCCCGATCCCCGCGACTATGAAGAGCCCCGCGAACGCCACGCGGCGCGGCGCGAAGTCTTTCGCGACCGCCACTCCATTCACGACCCCGAGATTGTGCTCGACGACGCCATTCGCGCCTTCGAACGCGGCGCGCGCCGCAATGGCGAACGCACGGCCGAGGCGATTTCCAAGGTCGCCCGCCGCCTGGAGGATATTGAACACCATCTTGGCGCGGCGCGCGGCGGGGACGAGTCCAATCCCGCCCACGAAGCCTATGCCAGGCTGGAGGCGCGGCTGGAGGCGCTGGCGCGCCGAAAGGAGCCGGACAGCGCCGAATCCTCGCTGCAGGAGCTCGAGCGCAAGATTGCCGCCATGTCCGAGCGCATGGAGGGCAAGCCAAAGGCGGTCGAAGCCGAGGCGTCGTCGAACGATCTGGTCCGCATTGAGGCCAAGCTCAACCGCCTGCTCGATGGCGTTGCGCGCCCGCACGACGTTGCCCGCGGCGCTCCGCCGTCGCGCGCGCCGCAGCGTTCGTCGTTTGGCGACGCGGTCGCGCAGATCACCCGCCGCCAGCGCATGCTCGACGCGGAGACCGGCGCCGGGAACGCGGGCGCGCCCTCGCAGGAGCCGGCGGAGCCTGCGTTCGCGCCCGTCCCCGACATGTCCGCCTTGCATCGGGACATCGCGGCCCTCTCGTCGCGTCTCGAACAGAACCGCGTTGATGTCGTTGAGCGCGCCGCCGCGCCGAGCTCGGCCGATCTCGGGTTGCTGCGGCGCGAGATCGACGAAATGTCGCGCGGCCTGCGCAACCTGGCGCCGCGCGACGCGGTCAATTCCATCGAAAGCGCGATTCGCGATCTCAGCCAGCGCATCGACGCTTCGCGGCAGGTGGGCGTGCGTGAAAACATCCTGAAGCCGATCGAGGATTTGGCCGTCGATCTGCGCCGATCGTTGGCGGATATTTCGGGCGGCGCCGGCATCGCCGGTCTTGAACGCGAAATCCGCGCCGTCGCAGCCAAGGTGGAGGCCGCGCGTGAACCCGGCTTCGACGCGGCCGCCCTGCGCGACATTCACAAGCAGACCCAGGACATGCAGAGCCTCCTGCAACGGGCGATCTCCCGCCCGGTGGCGACAGAGGTCATCGAGCGCCAGATCGCCGCCCTGAGCGATCGCGTCGAACGCCTGTCCTGGCGTGCGCCAACGCCGGCGGACAATGTGGCGGTGTCCCGCGGCATCGGCGAAATCCGCGACACGCTCGACCAGAATTTTCAGGACGGCGTTTTTCAGCAATTGACCGAACGCATTGAATCGCTGGGCCGCAAAATCGACGACGCCGTGTCCCAATCGAACGCGACCGACCAGTTCGACGAACTCACGCAACGCATCGACAAGATGCAGCGCGCGCTCGCCGCCGCGCACGCGCCGGCGCAGGTCGTTCCGGTGGACACCAGCGCGCTCGAACGCATGATGCGCGAACTGGCCCTCAAATTCGAACGACCGGCGCCGCCGAGTTCGGCGCGTCTCGAACAGATGGTTGAAACGCTCGCCGAGCGGCTGACCGTCGCCGGGGCGCCGCAGACCGATATGCGGCTTGTCGAATCCCTGCAGGGCCAGATCGCGCGGCTTGGCGAAAAGATCGACGACGCCGGGCAATCGCGCACGGACGCGCGCGTGCTCGACCAGTTGCGCGCGGAAATGGCGCGCGTCGCCGATCATCTGGAGGCCGGACAAGCCCAGGTCGATCCTGGAAGCAACGAACTGTTGCATCAGCAGATGGCGCATTTGGTCGGGCGTCTCGACCAGGGCGACGCCAGCGCGCGCGTTCTGACGTCGCTGGAATCGATGGTGGGCGAGCTGTTCCATCGCATCGAGGATATCCGCGGCTCCGCCATCGACGCCGCGGAAGCCGCCGCGCGCGAGGCCATGCTGGGCGTCCCGGTCGCCGGTGTCCCCGGCGAGGTCATCACCCGCGAACTTGCCGATCTGCGCGCGCATCAGGAATCCGCCGACAGGCGCGCCCACGCCACGCTGAGCGCGGTTCACGAGACGCTTGAGAAAGTCGTCGACCGTCTGGCCTTGCTGGAGGACGATCTTGCCGAAGTCCGGCCCGAGCCGCTCGCCTCTGGACCAGCGCCTGTTTTCGCGCGCGCCTCGCATCCCGCTTCCGAACCGGCGCCGAAATCCCCGCCGCCGTTCACCGCCGCCAGGGACGTGGAAGCCGCTAAACCGCGCATGCCGGCGACCGCCGGTCCCGACCTTGCGGCCGATGAATTGATAGAGCCGGGCTCCGGTCAGGCGTCGATGCGTCGCGTCGCCGCCGACGCGGCAAAGCCGGCCGAGCTTTCGGCGCAGTCAAGCTTTATCGCCGCGGCCCGCCGCGCGGCGCAGGCGGCTTCCGGCGAACAACCCGGCAAATCCGCTAAAGGCGCGAAGGGCGGCTCGATTCTCGACAACGCGCTCGCCTCGGCCCGTGAAAAGGCCAAGGCCGCTCACATGGCGGTAGCGGGAGCCGGCAAGCCGGCGCAGGTGGACGATCTCGAATCGGAAACATCCCTCGCCGCGCCAGTCGCCGCGGCGGGCAAGCTGTCGAAGGTCAGGAGCTTCGTCGCGGCGCGCAAACGCCTTGTCTACATCGCGCTGTTTGGCGTGATCGCCGTTGTTGGCGCTGTGCAGGTCATGAAACTGTTGCGTGGACCGCCGTCGCGGCCGGAGATTGTCGATCTCACCAATCCGAAGATTTCGCAGCGCGCCGCTCCGAAGGGGGAGGAGGATGCCGACACCCGCCAATCCTCTCTTTCCACTCCGGGCGTGGAAGCTCCGGACGCCGCTGCTCCAGGTCTGACACAGCCGCCGCTCAGCGCGTCCGGCGCGTCGCGGTTCACGCCAGGTCCGAGCGCAAATGCGCCGGCGCCGGGCGGATTCGACTCCTCGCCGGTGGGTACGATCGGCGCAAAGCCGCAGGTCGGCGCAAAAACCGGAGTCAATCTGCGCGAGGCGGCCGTCAATGGCTCCGCCGCCGCCCAGTTCGAACTCGCCGTGCGCTACGCGGACGGCCGCTCCGTCACGCGCGACGCCGCGCTGGCTAAACAATGGTTCGAAAAAGCCGCGCTGCAAAACAACGCGCCGGCGCAGTACAGGCTGGGCTCGCATTATGAGCGGGGCCTGGGGGTCGAGCGCGACGCAAAACGCGCGCGCGAATGGTATCAGCGCGCCGCGGAGGCCGGCAACATCCGCGCCATGCACAACCTTGCGGTGCTCGCCGCCGAAGGCGTCGAGGGCAAGCCCGATTACGCCGCCGCCGCGTCCTGGTTCCGCAAAGCCTCCGAATACGGCGTGCGCGACAGCCAGTACAATCTGGCGATCCTCTATGCCCGCGGTCTCGGCATCGAGCAGAACCTGCAGCAGTCATGGGCTCTTTTCTCGCTGGCGGCGACGCAGGGCGACGAAGACGCGGCCAAAAAACGCGACGATGTCGCAGGGCGTCTGGACGCCAAAGGGCTGGCCGCCGCCAAGGTGATCGTCGATACTTTCAAGGTGCGCCCATCGGATAAGGCGGCCAACGAGGTCGCGCCGCCGCAGGGCGGCTGGGACATGCCCGCCGAGGCCCGGACAGTGACCAACCCGCCGCCGGTTCCCGCGCCGGGCGCGAAGCCGCCCGCCAAAGGCAAGGTGACGGCGCTTTAACGCCAGGGGCCGCCTCAGGACCGCCCTTTTTCGGATGGACAATGTTGACCCCGGGGCGTCTGTGCGCTTTGTGAAGTCGCCGCGTCGCGCGCGGCCTCGTTGATAGGGGCGGCGCCTTGCAAATCTATCTGCCCATTGCGGAACTGCCCATCGACGTCCTGTTGCTGATCGGGATGGGCATGGCCGTCGGCTTCATTTCCGGCATGTTCGGCGTCGGCGGCGGGTTCCTGATGACGCCGTTGCTGATTTTCATCGGCATTCCGCCCGCGGTGGCCGTGGCGTCGCAATCGGCGCAGATCACTGCGACATCGACGACCGCCGCGCTGTTTTACTGGCGGCGCGGAGCGCTCGATCTGCGGATGGGATCGCTGTTGCTGGCGGGCGGTCTGCTTGGCACGCTGCTGGGCGTGCTGTTTTTCAATTCGCTGCGCCGCGTCGGCCAACTCGAAACCTTCATCACGATTTCCTACGTCATTCTGCTCGGCGGCACCGGCGTCCTCATGCTCGGCGAAAGCGTGCGCGCCATGTTGAACGCCCGCTCCGGCAAGACCAGAAAGGTCAGGCGGGGCGGACGCCATCATTGGTACGAAGGCCTGCCCCTGAAAATGCGGTTTCCGCGTTCGGGCCTCTATATCAGCGTGATTCCGTTGCTGGCGCTGGCGCTGTTCATCGGCTTCGCCGGCGCGGTGCTGGGCATCGGCGGCGGCTTCATACTTGTGCCCGCGATGATCTACATTTTCCGCGTGCCGACGGCGCTGGTCGCGGGCACGAGCCAATTCCAGATTTTATTTTCCATGATCGCCGCGACGATTTTGCACGCCACGACAAACCAGTCCGTCGATATCGTGCTGGCGAGTCTGCTTATTCTTGGCGGCGTCTTTGGCGCGCAGTTTGGCGCGCGCGCCGGGGCTGGATTGCGGGCGGAAACCTTCCGCTTCCTGCTGGCGCTGCTGGTGCTCGCGGTGGCGCTTCGCATCGGACGCGATCTCGTCATTCCCCCGCGGGAGCCCTTCCTCGCCACGCCCACGGAGACCGCGCGATGAAGTTCTGGCGCCGCCTTTGTCTCGTCACGCTGGGCTTTGCGGGCGCGTCGCGGGCGGGCGCCGAAGACCTGGTCGTGTCGCTGGGCGCCGACCGCATCGCCATCCGCTCGAATTTCACCGGCGCGGTGGTTTCGCTCGTCGGCGTCGTCGAGCGCGACGCCATGACCGTGCCGCGCGCCGCCGCCTACGACGCGGTGGTGACGGTGCGCGGTCCGCGCGGCGCCGTCAACGTATGGGAAAAGCTGCCGCTTGGACCGCTCTGGCTCAATCTGGATCAACGCAAATATATCGCGGTGCCGGCCTTCATCTCGGTTCTGTCGAACCGGCCCCTCGACGCCATCGTGCAGGAGGGTCTGCGCGTGCGCCACCGCATCGGCGTTGACACCCTCATTCCCGAACAATCGCGCTCGCGCGCGGCGGAGTCGCCGGAATTCCGCGCCGCGCTCGAGCGCCTGCGCCGCCGCGAAGGGCTGTTTGCGTCCAACGATTCGGGCGTGCGTTTCGTGACTCCGAATGTGATCCAGGCGCGCATCGAAATTCCCGGACGCGCGCCGCTCGGAGAATACAATGTCGATCTCGCGTTGTTCGCCGACGGCGCCTTGCTGGCGCGCAAGGAGCAGGGTTTTGTCGTCACCAAGGCGGGCGTCGAACAGGCCTTCAGCATCGCCGCGCGGGAGATGGAGCTTTCCTACGGGATATTCACATCGGTTGTGGCGTTGTTCTTCGGCTGGCTGGCGAGCGCGGTGTTCCGGCGCGATTGAAGCCCTGAATTGATGCCCTGAATCGAAGTCCTGAATTGACTTGCCGGCGGGGCGGGGCCACCATCCCTCGATGGGCGCGTATGTGATCGTCTCGACAGGTTCTTGCGGGGCCGGCTTCGCGGCGGCGGCATTTTCGCTTGCCGCCCTATACGCTGCTCCGCTGCGCGCCGCGCCTGAAGCGCCGGCATCCTGCCCCTCCGTGGAAACGCTCGCCGGATCGCCCGCGACACCCGGAGAATGGCAAGCGCGGGTCGAAACCTCCCGCAAAAATTACGCAGCGTTCGCCTGTCGGGCGATGCTCGCCCTGGCGCAACGCAACGCCGAACGGGCGCGCCTGCGGCAAAGCGACGGCAGGATCGAGGATTTCGTGGCCGACGACACTTTGCAGCCCGGCGACGTCGTGGTGACCGACCAGGGCTTTCGGGTTTTCAACGGCGCGGGCAACACGCGCGCCGCGGGCGATTTCAAGCCGGTCGATGGAGCCGCCGTCCCGCCGCGGCTGCGCCGCAGCCTCGGCGAAATGGAGAAGGCGAGCGGCTTTCGCCGCAATGCGCCGCCGCCGTGACATTCAATCGGGTCGGCAATTGTCTTGCGGCACGCGAAACACGCGCGCGCGCCCCAGCACATGCGCGTGGACGGCGCGCGCGCCAAACAGCGGTGCGAAGGCCTCGTCGCGAAAATTCAACCCGCCCGCGAAGGCGCCAAAAGCCGGCATGACGCAGCGCGTTCCATCCTCGACGAAACAGCGCCGCCGCAGCGAGCCCGTCTTCGAGACGACCTTTGCCGCGGGGTGCAGATGCCCGGCGATCTCGCCCGGTTGCGCGCCCGCGCGCGGTTCGTGGCGCAGGACCAACGCGCCCATTCGCAATTCCGCCATGGCGTCGCCCCCGAGGCATTGCGGCGGCGCGGGGTCGTGATTGCCGGCGATCCATATCCACTCGCGTCCCGCCTGCAGGGCGCGCAAGGCGTCGCGGTCGGCCTCGCCCATGCGCGCGCCGGCGCGCGGGTCGTGGAAGGAATCGCCCAGGGCCACGACCACGCGCGGCGCGTGGCGCGCGACGACGAGCGCCAGCCGCGCCAATGTCGCCGCCGTGTCGTAAGGCGGCAGGAAAACGCGCCGTTCCGCGAAGGCCGATCCCTTCTCAAGGTGCAGGTCGGCGACGATCAGCGTGCGCGCGGCTTCGTCGAACAACGCGCCTGCGGGATCGGCGCGAAGCGATGCGCCGGCGACGGCGAAATGGTGCGCGGCGGCGAGCCGTGCATCTGGATCGGCGGCGATAGATGTCCGGGGAACGTGATAGGCCGCCTGCATGGTGTTTCCGGGATCGAGAGAACGTCCACGCGGATACACGGATTCGTTTACTCCGCAAATGGATCAATCACATCGACGCCGAACGGCGCGAAGTCCCGCACGTTTCGCGTCGCAACTTTCAGCCCGTGCGTCAGCGCCGTCGCGGCGATCATGGCGTCGTCGGCGTGGACCGCGGAGCGCCGGCGCATCAACAGGGCCCAGGCGCGAAAGCAAGCGCCGTTCATTGGCAAGACATTCCATGTCTGTTCAACCTCGGCCAGCCAACGGCTCAATTCGTCCGCGCGGAGCGCGTCATTTTCACGCGTGATCTCGATGCCGCTCTGGATTTCGCCAATAGTGACCGCGCTCAGGTGCAATTGCGCGTCATCCGTGGCCCGCAGCCACTTGAGAACGGCGCCATGTGGACGCGCGCGGCGCAGTTCCGAAATGACGTTCGTGTCGAGCAGATACACGCGCCCGCCTCAACTCAGGTTCGGCGGCGCCCGCCATTTCAGTTTTCCCCGCGCCGGAATCGGAATATCGCCGCGCGCCTCGTCGCTCAGAAGGAGCTGCTTGAGCGTCCGGCGGCTTGCCGTGGACAGCCTGCGCCATTCGCTGGCGGCAACGAGAACCGCCAATTCCCGCCCGTGGCGGGTGACGACCTGCGGCCCATCGCTCTGGCAAGTGTCCAGCAATTCGCTGAAGCGCGCCTTGGCTTCCTGGACGGGCCAGGACATTTGGTCGGGGCGGATTGTAGACATGGTGAAATCATTCTGACTTGAATTATAGTCAGAATATGGATCCATTTGCTTGAGGCGTCAAGTTCCGCCCATCGCTCCGCCCATCGCCTCCTCCACCAGACTCCCGGCCGCCTCCGCCAAAATCGCATCCTGCGCCTCGCCGTAAACCGGCTCGCGGCCAATCTCCAGCATGACGGGCACTGCGAGAGGCGAAATGCGCTCCAGATGCTTGTGGGCGATTTTTCCGCGCACGCGCGTCAGCATGTCCGCGAGGCGCGCCAGGTCGAGCAGTCCCGTCGTCGCGTCCTCGCGCGCCGCGCGCAACAGGATGTGCCCGGGTTCGTGCCGGCGCAGCACGTCGTAGACGAGGTCGGTCGAAATCGTCACCTGTCGTCCAGTCTTTTCCTTGCCCGGAAAACGCCGTTCGATGAGTCCCGAGATGATCGCGCAATTGCGGAACGTGCGCTTCATCAGCGCCGATTCCTGCAGCCATTCCTCGAGATCGTCGCCGAGCATGTCCTCGTCGAAAAGCGCCGCCATGCTGTACAGGCCTTTTTGCGCGCGCGCGCCGACGTCCGCCAGCGCCCAGACGGCGAGCGCGTATTCGTTGGCGACAAAGCCCTGGGGCTTCAGCCCCATGCGCTCCATGCGCCGCGTCAGCAGCATGCCCAGGGTTTGATGCGCGAGCCGGCCTTCGAAGGGATAGGCGACGAGATAGAATTTTCCGCCGCGCGGAAAGGTTTCGACGAGCAGCTTGTCGAACGGCGGCAGCAGGGATTTTTGTTGTTGCAGCTTCAGCCATTCCGCCACCTGCGCGGGCAGTTCCTTCCAGCTTTCCGGCGCGCTGAGAATCCTTCGCACGCGCGCGGCGAGATAGGTGGAAAGCGGGAATTTCCCGCCGGCGTACGACGGCACTTTTGGCGCGTCCGACCGCGCGCGCGCCACATGCGCCTCGTTCTCGACGATGCCGACCAGCGCGAGAATTTCGCCGCCGAACAGGAACGTGTCGCCGGGCGCCAGCATTTCCAGAAAGTATTCTTCGATCTCGCCCAGCACCCGACCGCCGCGCGTCACCCGGCCCGTGTAGGGCGCGTTCGCCGCGCCGGCGCCGGCGAGAACGGCGGGATAATACATCGACCCCGCGCCCCCGCGTGAGCCGCACCTTCAACATGTCGGACTCGATGATCGTACCGACGTTCATCCGATAGGCCTGGGCGACCTTCGGGTGGGCGATGCGCCACAACCCGTCCTGCCGGCGTTTGATTTTGGCGAAGCGGTCGTAGCTTTGCAGCGCGTAGCCGCCGTTGGCGACAAAGGCGAGCGCCGCGTTGAAGTTCTCCCGCGTGAGTTGGGCATAGGGCTCCGCGGAAATCACCTCCGCGCGCAGCGCTTCGGGATCGACGGGCGCGGCGCAGGCCATGCCGAGAATATGCTGGCACAAAACATCGAGCCCGCCGGTGCGCGCCGGCGGCGTGTCCTGCGCGCCTTCATTCGCCGCGTCGATGGCGGCGCGGCATTCCAGCACTTCAAAGCGGTTGGCGGGGACAAGCAGCGCGCGCGAGGATTCGTCCAGCCTGTGGTTGGCGCGGCCGATGCGCTGCAACAGCCGGCTCGCGCCTTTGGGCGCGCCGACATTGACGACGAGATCGACATCGCCCCAGTCGATGCCGAGATCGAGGGTGGATGTGCAGACGACGGCCTTGAGCCGGCCTTCGGACATGGCGGTTTCGACGCGGCGGCGCTGGCCCGCGTCGAGCGAGCCGTGATGCAGGGCGATGGCGAGCGAATCCTCGTTCACATGCCAGAGCTGCTGGAACACCGCTTCGGCTTGCGCGCGCGTGTTGACGAAAATCAACGTCATCCGCGCGGCCTTGACGCGCTCGTAGATTTCGTCGATCGCATGCGCGCCGCCGTGGCCGGCCCAGGGCAGGCGTTCGCGGGTGTCCAGCATGGACAAATCCGCGGGCGCTCCGGGCGGCGCCGTGACGAGCGCCGCCATGGGAGCCGCCATGGGCGCCGGCTTGTCGGGGCGCTGCGGGACCAGCCAGCGCCTGAGTTCGTCGGGATCGCGCACGGTCGCGGAAAGTCCCACCATTGTCATTCCCGGCGCAATCGCGCGCAGCCGCGCCAGATCGAGCGCCAGCAGATCGCCGCGTTTCGACGTGACGACGGCGTGCAATTCATCCAGAATCACGCGCCTGAGCGTGGCGAACAGGGTGAAGGCGTCGGCGCTGGCCAACAGCAGCGCGAGCTGCTCCGGCGTCGTCAGCAGAATGTCGGGGGGATCGCGCCGCTGCCGCTGGCGTTTGGAGGCGGACGTGTCGCCCGTGCGCGTCTCGATGCGCAC
>JANYDZ010000249.1 GCA_025363375.1 Hyphomicrobiales bacterium | reverse complement strand
CGGCGTCAACGACATGCGCCAGACCAGGCACTCCCTGCGACGCAATTATCCCATTCTCGCCAATATCCGCTTTTTGCTGGAGGAAATTCGCCCGGAAATCCGCCAGTATTTTCTCGAAAGCGATCTCGACGGGGCGCCTTTCAACCGCAACACGCGCGCCATCGTTTATCAGCGCGCCAAGATGCAGCTGGACAAAAGACCCTTCGGCACACAAGTCGATATTTACGCTGACCAATACGAATGGCTGACCCATTCCATCGCGCCCGCGCCGGTTGCCGGCTACGATTTCCGCGTCGAGGTCGGCGGGCCCGAGTGCCGGAAGCCGTACTCGATTTCACTGTTCAATATTTCCGCCATGAGCTTTGGCTCCCTCTCGGCCAACGCCATCCGCGCTCTGAACAAGGGCGCCAAAATGGGCGGCTTCGCCCATGACACCGGTGAAGGCAGTTTCAGTGTTCACCACAAGGAATTCGGCGGCGACATCATTTGGGAAATCGGCAGCGGCTATTTCGGTTGCCGCAACGCGGATGGTTCTTTCTGCGCGGAAAAATTTGCGGCGACCGCTGTCGATCCGCAGATTAAAATGATCGAGATCAAGCTCTCGCAGGGCGCCAAGCCCGGTCACGGCGGCGTGCTGCCGGCGGCGAAAGTCTCGCCGGAAATCGCCGCGGCGCGCGGCGTGCCCCTGGACCGCGATTGCGTCTCGCCAGCCTGCCATTCGGCTTTTTCGACGCCGGTGGAAATGATGCGTTTCATCAAGAAACTGCGCGACCTCTGCGGCGGCAAGCCCGTGGGTTTCAAGCTCTGCATTGGCCACAAGGTCGAGTTCATGGCGCTGTGCAAAGCGATGATCGAGACGGGAATCGCGCCCGATTTCATCGTCATCGACGGCAAGGAGGGCGGCACCGGCGCCGCCCCGCTGGAATTCGCCGATCATGTGGGCACGCCGCTGCGCGAAGGGCTGTCTTTCGCGCACAATTGTCTTGTCGGCGCGGGACTGCGCGAAAAAGTGCGCCTTGGCGCCTCGGGGCGCATTGTCACCGCCTTCGATATGGCGCGCGTGTTGGCGCTCGGCGCCGACTGGTGCAATTCGGCGCGCGGCTTCATGTTTTCGCTTGGCTGTATCCAGTCCATGTCCTGCCACACCGACAAATGTCCGACCGGGGTGGCGACGCAGGACCCCTTGCGTCAGCGGGCGCTGGTTGTCCCCGACAAGGCCGAACGCGTGCGCTCGTTCCATGAGGCGACGCTGGACGCCCTCGCCGAGCTCGTGGCCGCCGCCGGCGCGACGCATCCCGCCGACATCACGCGCGAAAGAATTATGAAGCGCCTCTCCGCCGCCGAGGTGAAAAGCTTTGCCGACCTCTATCCGGAACTGGCGCCGGGCGAATTCATTGCGGGCGACGGCGACGGCGCCTATGCGCGCCTGTGGGCGCAGGCGGACGCGGGCAGTTTTGCGCCGAAGAGGGCGATGGCGGCGGCGCATTTGCCCTGACATATCCGCGACTATTGTGCGACATTGTGGCCCAAAGAGACGCTACCACGGCCAACAACACCGTTATGCGCGCGGCCGGTCAAGACCGCTTGCCTGCTACCGCCGGTCAATCGTGAACTTTTGAAAACCCTTGAACATCGCCGGCTTCTTTGAAGAAATGATCCGCGAGTTCACCCCGGTCCAGCCGATTTCGCCCGACAGGCGTCCGTATTCGATCTTCGGGCAGCGGTTCATGATCACCGTGACTCCCCTGGCTTCCGCGCGTGCGGCGGCGGCGGCGTTGCGCACGGTAAGCTGCATCCAGATCACCTTGGGCAGGGGATCGAGTGCGAGGGCTTCATCGACGATCCCGTCGGCGGCCTGCGAATTGCGGAATATCTCGACCATGTCGATGGGTTCGGGAATTTCGGCGAGGCTGGAGAAAACCTTCGCGCCCAGAATGTCCTGGCCGGCAAGGCCCGGATTGACAGGAAGCATGCGGTAGTTGCGTCCCATCAGATATTTCAGCACGAAGTAGGACGGGCGGTTGTCGTTGCCCGACGCGCCCACCAGCGCAATGGTCTTCGTCGCTTTGAGGATGCCGCGAATGAGCTCGTCGGGATAGGATTCGTGATTCATGATGTCGGTGAAATCCGCTGGTCAAACGTCTTGCCATTTTGGCTTGCGCTTGTCGATGAAGGCGCCGATGCCCTCGACGGCGTCGGCATGCAGCATGTTCTCCACCATCGCGCGCCCGGCAATCGCATATGCGCTGGCGAGGTCCTGGCCGATCTGCGCGTAAAAGGTTTTTTTGCCGAGGCGCACAGTGGACGTTGGCTTCTCCGCGATCTTTTCGGCAAGCGCCCGCGCCGCCGCCATCGCCCCGCCGGCGGGAGCCACGCGGTTGACGAGGCCGATGCGCAAGGCTTCCTCGGCGGATATTGTCTCGCCCGTCAGCAGCATCTCCATGGCGTGTTTGCGCGCGACATTGCGGGAAAGAGCCACAGCGGGCGTCGAGCAAAAGAGGCCGATATCGACGCCCGGCGCGCAAAAGCGCGCCGCCGCCCCGGCGACCGCCAGATCGCAGGCCGCCACCAGCTGCGCGCCCGCCGCCGTCGCCACACCCTCGACCGCCGCGATGACGGGCTGCGGCAGGGCGCTGATCGCCTGCATGATTCCGGCGCAGCGCAGCATCGTCTCTTCAAAGAACGCGCGCCCGGCATCGGCGTTTTTTCGCGCGTCTGTGAGTTCGCGCAAATCGTGGCCGGCGCAGAAGGCCGGCCCTTCGCCGGCGACAACGACGCAGCGCACCGCCTGATCCGCGGCGATTTTGGCCAGAGCCCGTTCCAGCGCCTCGATCAGGGCCAGCGACAGGGCGTTGCGCGCCCGCGGCCGGTTCAGGCGCAGGGTCAGCACGCCAGAGGCGCCAATGCTCGCCAGCAGCGGCGAGGCGCCTGCCGGCGCGGAACGATCATGTGGCGCGGGCATCGGCGAAAACTCCGGCGGGGACCGCAGTCCTCATATCAAATTTGCGCGGCGCGCGCGAAACGTCGCCGCGCGATCAACGCGGTCGGAAAATCTCATCGAACGTCCGCTTCCATTTGCGGTCGTCTTCCGGGCCGAAGGCGGTAAAGACCAGCGTTTTGTTGGCGATCCGGGCCAGCGCGTCTGGCGGAGTCGTTTTCACGTCGGCGCGCACGGGAATACGCCCTGCATTGGCGGAGAGCTGCTGCATCTGCTGGCTCACCGCAAAATTGGCCGCCAACCTCGCCGCATTGGGATGCGCGGCAAAAGCGCTGACGCCTACCTGCACCATATGAAAGGAGACCGGCTCCAGCGCGAAAACATCGGTCGGCGCGCCCGAAAGCTGCACATTGTATGTGAGGTTGATGTAATTATTGAGGGCGAGCATGTATTCGCCCGCCCCGAGCGAGCGCGCCAGCGCCAGGTGCCCGTCGTGGATGACGGGATCGAGCGTCGCCACAATATCCTTGACGAGTTTGCGGCCTTTCTCCTCTCCGTAATGAGCGAACATGCCGGCGAGCCATTGGCCGTCGCCAGTGTCGATGGCGACGCGTCCGCGCCATTGTTTCTTCTCCAGAAAGCCTTCGTAGGCGGTGGGCAGTTCGGATTTCCGCACGAGTTTCGTGTTGTAGGCGGGCGCGTTGTAGTTGGCGGAGGAGCCATACCAGCGTCGGTCCGCCGCGCGCGCCTGCGCAATGAGATTGGCGGCTTCGGGAATTTCATACGGCGCGAGCAGATCGGGTTGCAATTGGCTCACCGCGGTCGTGATGAGCAGATCCCAGCCGCGCTGACGCGCGCGTCCCTCGATGGCGATGCGCGCATTGAGCTGCGCATCGGAGGCGCGCACGATCTGCGCCTTGATTCCCGTCGCCTCCTCGAAAATCCTCCACGTCGGCAGCAACTCGCCTTCGTTGATGGAGGAATAGAGGGTCACGCCGCCTTCGGCTTTCGCGGCGGCCAGGATGTCGGACATGAGCCAGGGCGGGGAAGCGGCTTGCTGGGCGCGCGCGGAACCCGCCAGCGCGAGCAACGCAAGACTTGTTAGCCCAAGACCTGTCAGCCCAAGACCTGTCAGCCCTTGGCGCAGCGTTGCGCGCATCCATGCTCCCCCGTTTGATTGCGCGAGTGTACAGGCGGCAAATCCATGCGGCAATCAGCGCCTTGGCAACCCCTTGGCACCCCAGGCCTCTGGACCGCTTTGTCCGCGCCTCCTATAGAAGCCGCCATCAGCCCGCATCGGGCGAGGCAACAGGCGATTGCATGAGCGATTCTTCGACTTTCAAGCTTCTGGGCTTGCCGGGCAGCCTGCGTAAAAAGTCGGTCTCGCGCGCCGTGCTGCATTCGGTGAAGGCGGCGCTCCCCGCCAATGTCGAAATGACGATTTTCGAGCTCTCCGAAATTCCCCTCTACAACGAGGATCTCGAAGCCGACAGGCCCGCCGCAGTGCGTGCGCTGCACGATGCCGTCGCGGCATGCGATGGCCTCGTCGTACTTTCGCCGGAATACAACCACGGCATGTCCGGCGTGTTGAAAAACGCCGTCGATTGGGTGTCTCGCCCCGGCTACAATTCGGTGCTGAAAGACAAGCCCGTCGCCGTCCTCACGACATCCGAGAGCCCGCTTGGCGGAGCGCGCGCCCAGGCCGATCTGCACAAGATGTTCCTCTCGACGGTGTCGCGCATCGCGCCGGGACGCGAGGTGAGCATTGGCGGCACGGGCAAGGCCGTCGTCGACGGCAAGCTCGTGGATGACAACGTTATGAAGCGCATCCTGACGCTGATCGACTCGCTGCTGCGCGAAATCCGACTTGCGCAGGGTCGCCCGCATGGACGCGGATAACCCGGTCATAGAGCTGAAGGCCGGAGCCGGGCGCGCCGTGATTTCGCTTGCCGGCGCGGAATGGCGCTCGTGGATTGTGGATGACGCCCCGCTTTTGTGGACGCCGGACCCCGCTTACTGGCCGCAAACCGCGCCCGTGCTGTTTCCGGTGTGCGGGTGGACGCGCAACGGGCAAGCGAGGGTGGGCGGCAGGACATACCCGCTCGGCCTGCACGGCTTTGCCTCGCAAATGCGGTTCGAAGTTGCGGCGCGCGCCGAGGATTTTGTGCGTCTTTTTCTGCGCGACGATTCCCGCACGCGCGCGCTCTATCCCTTCGCGTTCGAACTGGAAATTGAATTTCAGCTGTCGGAGACGCGCATGAAAACGATCGCCCGAGCGCGCAATCGCGGGCGGCAGGTCATGCCCTACGCCTTTGGCCTGCATCCCGGCTTTTGCTGGCCCTTTGCCGGTGGACGCATCGAAGATTACGCGATCGTTTTCGACGCGGTTGAAAGTCCGCAAATTCCGGTCATTGCGCCGGACGGCCTGTTCTCTACCGAGCGGCGCGCCATCAATTTCGACGGACGCAATCTGCCGCTGACAGCCGATACGTTTGCGCGCGAAGCGCTTTGCTTTCTTGAGGCGCGCAGCCAGGGCGTCCGTTTCACCGGCCCGCGCGGCGTCGCTATTCGCGTCGCGACGGATGGCTTTGCGCACATCATCCTGTGGTCGCGGCCGGGCGCGCCATTCCTGTGCGTGGAAAGCTGGACGGGCTATGGCGACCCCGTCGGTTTTACCGGCGAACTCGCGCAAAAGCCGGGCATGTCGCATCTGCCGCCAAACGCGGAACAAACGCATTCCGCGACCTATTCCCTCGAACCCGTCGCGGACGCCCTTATCTCGTGAGCCTTGCCTGCACGAACTGCTGGGAAATCAGATCGAAGAGATCTGGAATGCCCGTGGGATTGGTGACCTGGTAGCTCATATCCGGGCTCGACGCGCAGGGCCGCAGGATGGCCATATTGGCGTCCATCAAACCGATTGTGTAGAGATCGATCCCCTTGCTCTTGATTTCAGTGCAGACCAGCGACATGCGCGCGTCAATGTCGGCGGCCACGTTGGTGAACCGGCTTTGCGTATTGGCGCCGTCGGTCAGGAAGACCAGGACCTTGCGCGGCCCGCCGCCGAAAGCGCTGGCGGCGTTGTAGGGCTCGCCAGGGGTCAGCATTTGCAGTCCCCAGACCAGACCAATTGTGCCATTGGTGCTGCCATTGGGCGACATGGCGTTCACGGCTGAGCTGAAGGCCGCCAGATTGGTCGTCAGCGGCATCATCTGCGGCAGTCCGCAGGATGCGGGCGAGGCGTTCAGCGGCGGCAAGGGCGTCGAAGTCACCGCATCGAACAAGGTGTCCGGGATGATGATCGAGGGCTTGGTGGCGTTCGCGTCATAGGGTTGCAGACGGTCGCTCACGCATCCGTTCCAGCCCGCCAGTTGCGCGGGAGTTTGCCGTATCCAGGCTGTGCCCGTGGCGAAGATTGGATCGAGACGGACCTGCGTATCGAAAGGAACGAGAGCCGCCTTGACCACATTGGTGGGTTTGAGCGACGCCTGCAGCTTGTTCATGAATTTCTGCATGGCGGCTTTCAGAAGCGGCATTTTGTTGTTTTGGGCCATTGACCCGGTATTATCGAGAACGAA
This sequence comes from Hyphomicrobiales bacterium, assembly GCA_025363375.1. Classification (GTDB taxonomy): domain Bacteria; phylum Pseudomonadota; class Alphaproteobacteria; order Rhizobiales; family Beijerinckiaceae; genus Terripilifer. The sequence goes on along the minus strand of JANYDZ010000249.1, from coordinate 481 downwards.
AGCAATTTCCATGTTTGAAGAGGCGGGGCTGAGGCCGGCTTCAGCAAAAGCCGCGAGATTGCTGGCGGGATTGCCAATCAAACCGCCGAAATAATTGGCGCTTACGCCTTGCGCCGAGACCTGCACGCCATTGGGTACTTCAACCAAAGTCATTGAAACGCCCGTCAGGGAATCATCCGAAGCGATGTTGGCGTTGAAAGCCGCTCGCGCGGCGGCCAGACGAATCTGCAGGATATTTGTGTTGGCGGCGTTGGCCGGGTCGCTGGTGACAATAACACCGGCCAGGGCCGCCGAATCAGTGGCTGCCTTGAGCTTGGTCGACGACCGCAGGGTGCGTGCGTAGTCGATGGTGCCTCCGGCGAAAATCATCAACGGCACGATGGAAACGGCGAACATGAGCGCAGTCGAGCCGCTCTTGTTCTGGACGAACGGCGGGCGATCCCGACCACGGCGAAAAACCGGCAAGATTCGTTTGAAAAAG
>JANYDZ010000101.1 GCA_025363375.1 Hyphomicrobiales bacterium | reverse complement strand
GCCTTGCCAAAATCGATTTGTCCGGCGTATTTCGACTTGAGCAACGCCACGACCTTGCCCATGTCCTTCATTGAGGCGGCGCCGGTTTCGGCGATGGCGGCCTTGATCGCGGCGTCGGCGTCTTCGGCGCTCATGGCTTTGGGCAGGAATTCGCCGATGATGGCGATTTCGCCGCGTTCGATGGCGGCGAGGTCCTCACGGTTGTTCTTTTCGTAGATCGAGAGGGATTCCTGCCGGCTTTTCACCATTTTGGTGAGCAGAGCGACAATATCCTCTTCGCCCAGCGTCTTGCCGGCCCCGCGCGCCTCGATATCCTTGTCTTTCAGGGCGGCCGTGATCAGCCGCAGCGCGGCAACGCGGGGCTTGTCGCCGGCTTTCATGGCGGTTTTCAGCATTTCCGTGAATTGTTCGCGCATTTATAACTCCTGAAACAATGGATCGGGTGTCGCGGGCTTGATTCTCGCTGGCCGCTCCCATAGCGTCCGGCTTCAATCATTCCGGTGGAAATATCCCGAATCGGCGCGCCCGGCGCCCGAGGCGGCGCGCGCGCAAGGGTTTAGAACTGATATGACCGAGGTTCAAGTGAAGGTGGAAAACGCGGCGTGGACGAAGCCAGTTCACACAGCGCGTCTTGTGCTGGCGGACGGCAGCGTGATCGAAGGCTTCGGCCTTGGCGCGACGGGCTCGGCGGTTGGCGAGGTCTGTTTCAACACCGCCATGACCGGCTATGAAGAAATCCTCACGGACCCTTCGTACGCAGGCCAGATCATCACCTTCACCTTCCCCCATATCGGCAACGTCGGCACCAACGAGGAAGATATCGAGATGGTGAACATGGCCGGCGCCAGCGGCGCGCGCGGCGTGATTGTTCACGCCCCCATCACAGATCCCGCCAACCACCGCTCCACCCGCCATCTCGACGCCTGGCTAAAAGCGCGCGGCATTGTCGGGCTGTGCGGCGTCGATACCCGCGCCCTGACGGCGCTCATTCGCGAAAATGGCATGCCCAACGCCGTCATAGCTCACGCGCCCGACGGCGCATTCGATCTCGCCGCGTTGACGCGCGAGGCGAAGCAATGGCCCGGCATTGACGGCATGGACCTGGTGCCGGGCGTCACCACCGCGCAGCGGTTTTCGTGGGACGAGACGACGTGGACGCTGGGAGAAGGCTACGGCAGGCAGAGCGCGCCGAAACATCGCGTCGTCGCCATCGATTACGGCGTCAAGCGCAACATCCTGCGCCTGATGGCGTCCGCCGGGTGCGCGGTCACGGTTGTGCCCGCGACAACCAGCGCCGACGAAATTCTCGCTCTGAAGCCCGATGGCGTGTTTCTCTCCAACGGCCCCGGCGATCCCGCCGAGACCGGCAAATATTCCGTGCCTGTCATCCGCGCGCTGCTCGAGGCGAAGGTGCCGACCTTCGGCATATGTCTCGGCCACCAGATGATGGCGCTCGCGGTCGGCGCCAGGACCATGAAGATGCATCAGGGCCATCACGGCGCCAACCATCCGGTGATGGATTTCACCACGGGCAAGGTGGAGATCGTCTCCATGAATCACGGCTTTGCCGTTGACGTCGCGACATTGCCCGCCAACGCGAAGGAAACACACCGCTCCCTGTTCGACGGCTCCAATTGCGGCATCGCCCTCTCGGATCGTCCCGCCTTTTCCGTACAGCATCACCCCGAGGCTTCCCCGGGCCCGCAGGATTCGCATTACCTCTTCAAGCGCTTCGTTGAGATGATGGCGACGGCAAAGGCCGCGGCCTGAGCGATGAACTGGCGCGATTTCTGGAACAGCGAGAACGCGATCTACGTCAACGACCGCCACCGGGCGTTGCACGACGACAGCATCGCGCGCGACGTAGCGGCGCTTGTCGAGGCGCCTGACCAGATCGTGCTCGACTTCGGGTGCGGCGAGGCTTCCAGCGCCGCCCTGACGGCGGCCGCCTGCGGGCGCCTCTATCTTTACGACGCGGCGCCCGTCGTGCGCGAGCATTTGCGATTGCGGTTTACGCGCAATGAAAAGATCGTCGTGTTGGGCGAGCCTGGCCTGGACGCGGTTGACGACGGCGCGCTCGACCTTGTCGTCGTCAATTCCGTGCTGCAATACCTCTCGCGCGCCGAGTATGACGCGCTGCTGGACCGCGCCCTCGTCAAGCTGAAGCCGGCGGGAAGGCTTGTGATCGCCGATGTGATTCCCGTGAACGCGCGCGCCGTCGACGACGTTCTCG
>JANYDZ010000225.1 GCA_025363375.1 Hyphomicrobiales bacterium | reverse complement strand
CCTTTTGCGCCTTGAATCCCGCCCGTTCTGAACCCGTCCGCCTGGGAAAATGGGCTATCGCGCGGCGCGGAACGCCATTGGGCGTTAACTATCTTTGCGGTAGGTTGCCTTCATGCGCGATTCCATCCTCAAATCCATCCTGCTCGGCGCCTGCCTTGCGTCGAGCCCGGCCATCGCCCAGGCGGACTTCCAGTCCTGCCTTTCGGGCTTGCGCAGCGCCGCCCTCGGCCAGGGCATTTCCGCCGCCACCTTCGACACCCACGCGGCGAATCTCCAGCCCAACAACGCCCACGAATTCCTCGACAAGCAGCCGGAATTTAAAACCCCCATCTGGGATTACATCTCCGGTCTAGTCGACGACGACCGTGTCGCCGAGGGCAAGGCCAAGTTGCGCGAGCAATCCTCCTGGCTGGCGCGCGCCGAGGCCCGGTTCGGCGTCGATCCCGCCACCATCGTCGCCGTCTGGGGCGTCGAGTCCAATTTCGGCCAGAATTTCGGCAAGATGCCGCTGGTCCAATCGCTGGCGACGCTGTCCTGCATCGGCCGCCGGCAATCCTACTTCCGCGGCGAATTCGTCGCGGTGCTGCGCATCATCCAGAACGGCGACATCCGGCCGTCCTCCCTCGTCGGCTCCTGGGCCGGCGCCTTTGGCCATACCCAGTTCATGCCGTCGAGCTATCAACGTCTCGCGGTCGATCTCGACGGCGATGGTCGCCGCGATATTGTCGACTCGATACCAGATGCCCTTGGCTCCACCGCAAACCATCTGAAAAAGTCGGGCTGGCTCACCGGCGTGCCCTGGGGCTTCGAGGTCAAACTGCCCGCCGGCTATTCCGGCGGCTCCGGTCGCACCAACAAACACCCCATGTCCTACTGGGCGGCGCAGGGGATCGCCAAAATCAATGGAGGCGGTCTTGGCGAGGGCTCCGCCGGCCTGCTCCTTCCGGCGGGCGCCAATGGCCCGGCCTTCCTTGTGACGCGCAGTTTCGACGCGATTTACGGCTACAACGCCTCCGAAGCCTATGGTCTCGCCATCGCCCTCCTGTCCGACCGTTTGCGTGGCGGCGGCCCGGTCCGTACCCCCTGGCCAACCGACGACGCCGGCACCTCCCGCGCCGAGCGCAAGGAAATACAGGCGCTGCTGGCGCGGCGCGGCTATGATGTCGGCGGCCCGCCCGACGGCGCCATCGGCGAGAAATCCCGCGCCGCCATCGCGGATTATCAGGCCAAAATCGGCATGAAACGGGATGGCCGCGCCGGCCAGAAGATTCTGGAATCCCTGCGGGGCGGTCGATAACCTTGCTCTATCACGATAATTCTGGATCCTGTCACTCCAAATTGACTCGCCTGTGACCGGCAATCGGGCCTAAATAGGGCTGCTTCATCGCATCGTCATCTGGACAAGGTCCCCTCCGCCATGGGTTTCACCCCAGCGCTTAGAATGTTTGCCCTGCTCGGCAGTCTTGTCGCGGGCCCATATGGGGTCGCATGCGCGGCGGAGACCCAAAGCGTTCTGGAACTCTTCACCAGCCAGGGCTGTTCTTCCTGTCCGCCGGCTGACGCCCTCCTCGCCAAACTGGCGAAAGAGCCCGGGGTCACCGCCCTGAGCTTTCCGGTGGATTATTGGGATTACATCGGCTGGAAGGACACCTTCGCCTCGCCCGCCAATACCGCGCGGCAGAAATCCTACGCGGCCGCGCGCGGCGACAATCACGTCTATACGCCGCAGATCGTCGTCAACGGCTTGATGCACGCGGTTGGCAGCGACAATCTCGAGATTGCGACGGCGCGCCAACTGACAAACGGCGAAAAAGGCGCCCTGAAAGTGGCGATGTCGGTCAACAGGGAGGGCGACAAATTTCTCGTCAAGGCCGGCGCCGCGGTGGAGGGCTCCACCAGATGGGGGGGGCTCTGGCTGCTGCACGTCACGAAATCCCGCTCGGTCGCCATTGGACGCGGCGAGAATTCCGGACATTCGGTCACTTATACCAACATCGTCCGCGGCATGAAAAAAGTCGGCGACTGGAACGGCTCCGCCTCAAGCTATGAAGTCGTCGGGGCCGATCTCAAGAACGCCGACAGCGACGGCTATATGCTGATGTTGCAGGCCAGCTCCGGCGGCAAACTGGGCGCGATCCTCGCCGTCGCCAAAGGCGGCGGCCTTTAGGCGGCGCTGTGAAGACGAAGCTGTCCAGCGCTGAACGACAGGCTCAACTCGATCATCTCGCGACCCTGTCACAGGCATCGGGCGACGCCACCGATATTCCAGAGGCGCCCATCGAAATCAACCTTGTGCCGAGGCGGCGTATGACGCAAGCCAACACACAGGTGTGAGTTCCCCTCTATTTCGCCTCACAGAATAAACAACCGGTCCGGCAGCTCGTTCACGTCGTCCGGCCCCGGCGGAAAATGCCGCGCCAACAGCGCGCCGCACCGGTTGATCGCGGCGATGAACCCGTCGGCGACGCGGTCCTCGCGCACATCGGCGATCAGCGCGTCGACAGCGTCCTGCCAGTCGGCGTGCTTCACCTTCGCGTCGATGGCCTCGTCGGCGATCACGTGGGCGTAACGCTCGGCGAGCGACACGTAAATCAGCACGCCGGTTCGCGCCTTGGTGCGGGTAATTCCGCGAATGACGAATTGCTCCATCGCGGCGCGGTGCGCGGCGGCCCGGCGCAAAGCGCGCGGCGCCAGCGCGACGCGGATGTTTCCCAACGACAGCAGAAAAAACGCCGCGGCGAAAGCTAGCAATTGCGCGATGTAAATGTGCTGCGCGGGCCAGGGCGTGAACGCGGTCAGCGGCCAGGGAACAATGAGCGCCAGCAGCGCCGCCCACAGGATCGGCAGCGCCGAATAATCCGACGACGCGCGCGCCAGCACGCAAACAATTTCGCCGGAAGTCTTGCCCTCCGCCGCGTGGATCGCGGCGGCGACCCGCGCATGGTCGTCGCGCGTCATCGTCATCACCATCCCCCCGAGGCGCCGCCGCCGCCCGACGAACCGCCGCCGCCGGAAAAGCCTCCACCGCCCGAAAACCCGCCGCCGCCACCCCACGAGGAGCCGCCGCCTGTCGGCAGGAAAATGATCGGCCCGCCTCGTCCCATGCCCCGCCCGCCATTGCGCGATTGCAGCCAAAGGATCAACAGGAACAGCGCGAACACCAGCAGCGGCGTCCAGTCGTTGATTTGCGGTTGATCGACACGCACTTGCGGGCGCTTTTGCCATTCGGCGGAATCCGTCGTCAAAATGGTGATGACGTCGTCGACGCCGCGCTCGATGCCGCCGCCGAAATCGCCCGCCTTGAAACGCGGCGCCACGGCGTTGGCGATCACGATCTTCGAGAGCGCGTCGGTCAGAGTGCCCTCGAGACCGTAGCCGACCTCGATGCGCACTTTGCGCTCGGTTGGCGCGACAAGCAGCAGCACGCCGTTGTTTTTCTGTTTCTCGCCGAGCTTCCAGGCGCGAAACAATTGATTGGCGTAAGGCTCGATCTCCTGCCCGCCCAGCGACTTGACGGTCGCGACGACGAACTGGATGCCGGACTTCTCCTCCAGCGATTGCAGCCTGGTTTCAAGCGAGGCGCGCGTGGCGACGGGTACGATCCCCGCTTCATCGGCGACGCGCCCCGTCAGGGCGGGCAGGCTCTGCGCCCAGACCGCCGCCGCAAACACACAGGCGAACGCCGCCAGCAGAATCGCCGCAAAGCGGGGATGCGGCCTCACCTTCAGAACTTCACCTGAGGAGCGCTCTGCGCGGCGTCGTTGGCGGCGAATTCAGCCATCGGCTTGTTGGCGCGGAAGAAGGTGGACGCCCACAGCAAGCCCGGGAACGTCTTCAACTCGGTGTTATAAACCCGCACCGCCTCGATATAATCCTTGCGCGAAACGCTGATGCGGTTCTCCGTGCCTTCCAGCTGCGATTGCAGGGCCAGAAAGTTCTGGTTGGATTTCAGATCGGGATAATTCTCGCTGACCGCGATCAACCGCCCGAGCGCGCCGGAAAGCTGATTCTGCGCGTCGGTGACTTGTTTGAGCTTGTCCGGGTCGGTCAATTGGCCGGCGTCGATGCGAATCGAGGTCGCCTTGGCGCGGGACTCGACAACGCGGGTCAGCACGTCCGCCTCCTGTTTGGCGTAACCCTGCACGGTCGCCACCAGATTGGGAATGAGGTCGGCGCGGCGCTGATAATTGTTCTGCACATCGGCCCATTTGGCCTTGGCCGATTCCTCGGCCGTGGGAATGTTGTTGTAGCCGCAGCCGGACACCGCGAGACCCAAAAACACGACGGCGACAGCAAAACGAAAACGTGAAACGAAAACAGGCATGATCGCCTCCCCCAGGCCGGAGCCGCCGCAATTCGGGCTGCATTGGAGGTAGTGTGCGGCGCACCGGGGCGCAAGTCCAATGCGGCCCGCGCAAGCTTGACCATGGGCTGGAAAATGGGCCCCGCGCCGACAACCCGAATTTCGACTTTATTCCTTGATTTTTAAGGCCGTGGAAACCCTTGGCCGTGCAAACTTTTTACTATGGAGTATGATTCACGTCATGATTCGCAATGTCTCCTCCCGTTCGCGCGCTTCCCTCGCCCTGGTTCTCGCGGCGGCGGCCATCGCGCTTGCCGCCGGCCCGGCCGCCGCGCAGGGCAGGAAACCCGCGCCCGCGAAAGCCGCTGCTACGCAGGCGCAAGCCCCCGGCGCGCCCGCCCTGCTCGGCAATTTCGGCGAATGGAACGCCTATACCGCCAACACCGGCAAGGCGAAAACATGCTACGCGCTGGGCAAGCCCAAGGATCGCCAGCCCGCGAAACTCAAGCGCGACCCCGCCTATGTCTTCATTTCCAACCGCCCCGGCGAGGGCGTCCGCAATGAAGTCTCCATCGTCATGGGCTTTGACGTGAAGCCGGATTCGGCGCCCAAAGCCGAGATTGGCGCGGCGAATTTCGACATGGCCCCCAAAGGCGCGAACCTGTGGGTCAAGAACGCCGCCGAGGAGAGCCAGTTCATCGACGCGCTGCGCAAGGGCCAGCGCCTCGTGGTCAAGGCGAGTTCGAAGAAAAACAATCTCACCACGGACACCTACGCCCTCGCCGGCCTGTTGCCGGCGCTGGAGCAGATCGGCAAGGCGTGTCAGTAGGCGAGCGGGACAACCCGTCGGCTACAAAAGGTTATGGCCCGGACCCCTTGACGCCCGGGGAGGCGTGAACCGGAGTCGCGCCTTCGCAATAGCAGTGACCTGCTCCTACTTGTCCTCCGCCGGCGTGATTGTCGCGGGACCCTCGCCCACGATCAGCAACACCGCGTCCTCGCCCTTGGCGCCGTCGTAGTGGATTTGCTTGCCAAAATGCGTGACCACGGTCCCCGCCGGCATCGGGACGGTGCTGTCGGGATTGAATTTCGTCCCCGTGCCGACCCACCACGTGCCCTTGAGCACGGTGATGAAGCGGTCGTTGGGATGGAAATGCGGTCGGCTGAAATTATTGCCGGCGCGCCATTTCGTCAGTTGCACATACATGCCGGGCTTGGTCGGATCGCCGGCAATCACCATCGAGGCGTTCGGCGCGCTGAACGGCGTCGACCATTTAACGTCGTCCTGCAACAGAAACTTGACGGCGGCGGCGTTGAGGGCCGCGGCGTTGGGCAGGCTCGTGACCGGCGATTGCGCGCTGGCGGGCGCGAGGGCGCAGGCGGCGAACGTGATGGCGGCGATGGCGCGTTTCATATGGTCCTCCTGGTTGTTGACGCAGGCTAACCCAAATCCGGAACATGCGATATCCCGATTTACAGGATCTCCATTGACAAGAACGATCCCGCGATCGGTTCAGCGGTCAAATTCAATATTCTCCGAAATCGTGACCGCGTCGAAGTCGGTGATCAGAGCCTCGACGCTCACCAGCCATTTGCCCGCGAACGGGACGTTGAAATCGTCGATGATCCAGCTCCCGTCGCCGGCGCGTCGCAAGGCGCGGGTCAGGACTTCAATCGCCCCGTTTCCCGGAGTCAGCGCAAGCCGCGCCTCCTTTGCCTCGATCGGTCCAAAGTCGCCGGTCAACAGCTCGACGCGGACGCGGTTCGCGCCGGAGCGGCCCGGAGCAAAATCCACCATGGCCATCAATTTGTCCGTGTGAATATGCAATGTGCGCGTGGACTGCGCGAGGGCGCGCGGCGGCGGCGTCAATCGCCAGCCCGCCGTCAGCAACAACACCCCGATCAGCAGCGCCAACTCAAACGGCGCGGCGCGCGCGCTCCAGAACCGCGCGCGGGGAGAACCACGCCGCCCGGCGGGCGCGATCACAACGCGGTTGACCGTGAACGTCGCGAGAATGCCCCCGACAAGCGCCAGTTTCGCCAGAAGGATCCAGCCGTAGTTCGTCGCGAACAACCCGCTGATCGACTCGACCTGCACGACCGCCAGCAAGACCCCGCTCGCCGTCAGACCGACGACGCAGACAAGCGTCGGACCGACAAATCGGCGCAGCGCGGCGCGCAGTTCGTCGCCCCGCGCGGCGCCAAATCCCGCCAGCGCCAGCATCGGTCCAAGCAGCAGCGCGACGCTGGCCACATGCGCGAATACGGCCGGCCTCATGAGAACTTCAGGTTTTGCGGCGCTGGCGTGGCCGCTTGCGGCGGCGCACAGGCCTACGCCCGCCAGCGCGGTCAACGATAGAATCCCGGCGAGAGGTCCGGGCGATCGCGCCAAAGCGATCATCGACAGGGCTGCGGAGCCGATCGCAATCATCATGCTGCCGCCGTAGGGCGAGCCGACACCCGCGCGCCAGCTTGTCGTTTCAAACAGACCGCGCGCCGGTTCGTCGAGCATGTCGAGGCCTTGCAGGCCGATCGACGCGCCGGACGCCAGAATGGAAACGGCGAGCGGCCAATACAGGCGCTTGCGGACGGCGGGTTGCACGGGTCCGGCGCGGATCAGAAAAAACACGGCCCCGACGCCGCACAGCAGCGCGACGGAAACGACGGATCGCGCCAACCAGATCGCCGTCATGCGAAGCCGATCCGGCGCGCTGGCGACGGCGCTCCCGGACGGCTTTCCGATTGAAAAGGTCAGCGTCCCGCCAACCGGATGGCCGTCGGCGGAAATGACGCGGTAGCTCAGTGTGTGGGTCCCGGTCGCAAGCTCGGGCGGAACGATGTCAATTGCGTCGTTTTGCGCGCTGACGCGGACATCGTCGCGCACCCCGCCCGAGGGATCGACAAGGCGGACGACAAGCGGCGTTACCGGCTCGTTGAAGCGCAGACGCAGAGCGGCCGGCGGCCGGTTCAACACCGCGCCCGCCTCGGGATGCGAAAAGACCAGCGTCGCGTGCGCGTGCGCGAACGACGCCGAAAGCAGGATCGAACAGATCCAGACGCAGAGACGCGGCGGATAAAATGCGCGCATGGGAGCAACCGCGCCGAAAATCGATGATTCCATCGCTTCCGGCGCGTTCCTTTGCAAGTGTCAGGGTTTCGCCAACAGCTTCAGTCCCGGCGCCGGCGACTTCAGATCGTCGGCGGACTTCCCCTCGGCGGGAATTTCGATCCAGCGTTGAGCGGCTCCCTCGCATTCCTGCACGGTGGGAAACCAGAGGCTCGCGCCCGGTTTGAGATCGTCGGCGAGCGTGCCCGTGAATACGAATTCATCGTAAAATTCGTTGGGCAGATTGCCGCCGCTCCAGATGATCTCCTTCACGCCTTCCGTCAGTTTTGCATGAAAAAGCTCGTAGGTCCTGTCGTATTTTCCTTTGACGGTTTCGAGAATCCAACCCGGCTTGGGCATGGGCTTCACGCCGATGACGCCGTCGGGAACGCGAATGCGCAGCTTCAACGTCGGCAGCGCCCCGCAGCCGTGGGGAATTCGCATGACGGCTTTATACGCGGATCCAACGATCGCCTGCGCGGTTTCAAGCGTGGCGTGAGCGTGAGCCGGGTTGACGGCGGGCCCGCCAACACAGGCAAGGGCGCTTGTCGCCCCGAATAGAACAAGGGTTTTCATTGTGTCATCCAATTGACGAAGGGAACATTCGACGCGGGCGGCGCGTTCAATCAGATGGCCGGGGGAGCGCGTTGCGCGCGTTCGCGCGACCACGCTTCGGCCGGAGGGCCACGCGGTTGGAGCTCGTAAACCACCGGCGACGCCTGGCGCGTCGGTTGAACAGACGAAATTCCGCAGGCGGCGCAGGGCGCGTCGAACACCAGCCGCAGAACGTTGAGGCAACATTCTCCGCAACCGCCGTGATCCCGCGGCGGCGCTTGCGGCGTCTGATCCGGCCCCCACGACGCGTCGCTCAAACACAGAACGTGGGGATTGGCGAGAAGCTCGTCGATCTCCTGGGCTTGCGGCATCGCAACCGGCAGCGCGAGACGGATCAGCAACACATAGGCCAGCAGCGCGCAAAGCGCCGCGCGGCCCCACAGGATTTGATTTGCGTTGCCTCTCGCCATTGCTGAAAGTTAGACACGGCGCGTGGACCTGTCCATGGACATTGTGACGCGGCGCGCGGGAACCAACCAAAGTTCCATGCCCTCCACCTTGTTCACGCCCCGCCCGATGTCGCATAATGCGTTCATACGCATCAGCCCGCGCGCCGCATCGCCAGGAGGAAATCATGTCCGAGAAAATTTATCCCGTCGCCGAATCATGGGCGACGCGCGCCTTTCTCGACAATGACAAATATCTTGCCATGTACGAGCGCTCCATAAAGGACCCCGAGGGCTTCTGGGCGGAACAGGGCCGACGCATCGACTGGATCAAGCCTTTCACCAGAGTGAAGAACACCAGTTTCGGCCCGCCGGACGTTTCCATTAAATGGTACGAGGACGGAATCACCAATGTCTCGATGAACTGCGTCGATCGTCACCTGCCCCAACGCGCCGACCAGACCGCCATCATCTGGGAAGGCGACAATCCCGCCGAGTCGAAACACATCACCTATCGGCAGTTGCACGACCACGTTTGCCGCTTCGCCAACGTGCTGAAAGCCCATGGGGTGCAGAAGGGCGACACCGTCACCCTCTATCTGCCCATGATCCCCGAGGCCGCCTACGCCATGCTCGCCTGCACGCGCATCGGCGCGGTGCATTCCATCGTTTTTGGCGGCTTTTCGCCGGACGCGCTCGCGGGCCGCATCGATGGCTGCAAATCGAAGGTGGTGATCACCGCCGACGAAGGCTTGCGCGGCTCAAAGAAAGTCCCGCTGAAAGCCAATTGCGACGAAGCGGTGAAAAAATGCGCCGGCCTCGTGACCTCGCAAATCGTCGTCAAACGCGCCGGCGGCGCGGTCCACATGCAGGATGGCCGCGACTACTGGTATCACGAGGAAGCCGCGAAGGTTGCCGCCGAATGCAAACCCGAGCCGATGAACGCGGAAGATCCGCTGTTCATTCTCTACACATCGGGCTCGACCGGCGCGCCCAAGGGCGTGCTGCACACCACCGGCGGCTATCTCGTCTATGTCGCCATGACGCACCAGTACGTGTTCGATTATCACGACGGCGACGTCTACTGGTGCACGGCGGATGTGGGCTGGGTGACGGGCCACAGCTATATCGTTTATGGCCCGCTCGCCAACGGCGCGACGACGCTGATGTTCGAGGGCATACCCAACTACCCCAACGAGTCCCGCTTTTGGGACGTCATCGACAAGCACAAGGTCAACATTTTCTACACCGCGCCGACCGCGTTGCGCGCGCTCATGCAGAAGGGCGACGAACCCGTGAAGCGCACGAGCCGCGCGTCTCTCAGATTGCTCGGCTCCGTCGGCGAGCCCATCAACC